>JAGQPD010000239.1 GCA_020426865.1 Planctomycetales bacterium | reverse complement strand
GTCGACCGCTACAGTTCCCGGACGCACCTGCGTGTTGATGCTCCATACGTGCTCTCCATTGGTTAAATCAACCGCGAGCAGCGGGACGTCACTGGCCCCGTTCCAAAGTGCTCGGAATTGCTCAACCGGTAGTCGCGTCGACCTAATGTTGTTGTTGATCTCATACGTCAGCGACGAATCGACCGAGACGCCAAGTAACCGCCTACCAATCTGGTATCCGGAGAGCTCAACACGCGGCACTGACAAATTGCCGATCCCCGATGCCCGAGTAACCAAGAAACGCAATTGAAGTTGTGGTACCGCTGCATCAGCATCATTGATATCGAACGTCCATCTCTGCAATTGACCGTCCGATATACGTTCACTATAAGTCGGGACCAATTGCGATTGCGGCAACAGCCTCAGATTCGCGTCGGCGACGACACGAACTCGTCGTAGCTTGACATCGGAAGCGGGCAACGTCAGCTGGGCCTCGAGCGTGACCGCGCCAGGTTGAACTCGCAACCAAACAAGTTCGTCTACAATCGGTTCCGCCGCGTCGCTGCCGATCTCATTCGTTGTCGTCCATTCGATGGCCAACCGCTTCGTCGGCCCCAGATCCGCCGAACAACGACCACTGGCGCGGTCCCATTGCACCCGCCCCTCTGCCGAAGGGACTCGCAACGCAGCTATCGAATCCGATGCAAACAATGTTAACCGAGAATCTGCTACCGCTGGTATTGACATCTCAATGGCATTGTCCGCTCCGGTCGCCCGGACGTCGATCCGCACAGCCCATTCCAGGCGATGGCGGCCTTCCCCCTCGACATAGATGCTCATCTTGCCGCCGTTCAACACCGGTAAAACCGGGCGACCGTCAAGATAAATGCTGGTCGTGTCTTCCGCCCATTCGCTCGGTTCCCACGGCAACGACACAAACGCCGTATGACCAAACAATTCGCACTGATAACTCGCCCGGATGGTTTCCGTCCGCGGTTCATTCGCCATCCTGGCATCGCTCGCCAAATCGATTCGATAGTCCGCCGAACGAACTAACCAACCGTCCCCCCCGTTGTCATCATCGTGCCGGGGACCAACCAGTTGGGCGTAGAACTGCGGACTTACGTAGACGTAATCCGTCGTCCGTTTTAACTCGTCGTCAACCAAGACGAAGACCTCTTGCTGCTTTGGAGTTGCGACCGGTGCCCCCTGGATCCCGTTGGAAGTAATGCCTTGCGTCGATTCTCGGGCAGTATCCTGGACGGTATCCTGGGCGATGGCACCGCCGACTCCGCACCAAATCAACAGAAAAACCAACGACGATGCCGTCCCCCGGATCGTCGTCGTCAGGCTGGAAGGCGATCCGAACTCCGTGCGATGCGACCTGCTGCGATCGTTGCCTCTCTCGCCGCAAAGATGTTGCAGCCCCAGGCCGGCCAGTCCATAGGCGACCAACACGCCTGCGGCGATCGCCTGGACCACGAACGAACCGGGTGGGACGAGCCAGATTGCCACTGCGCCCATCATTGCGGCGACGGGGACGATGACCAGAAGAAACCGGCGACGCAGCAGGATCGCGAATAGTCCCGCGAGGAAGAATGACCCCCAGCCGATCGCGATCCACCAGGCGCGACGGTATATATAGATACTCGATATATGGGTGCGGGAGAGCGGAATCTCGTGCGAGTGCAAACCGGCAAATTCTCTCCGACGGTCGGCGATCGGTTCGGGAGGGAAGGGGGCAGACTGGCGGGAGGAGTAGTCACTGCGCCCGTCGCTCCTCGTGAAAAAACCGAGCGGCGGAGGAGGGGCCGGCGGGCGGGCGGCGATGTTGAGGCAACTGGGCAGCTGGACGGTCCACCGGCGAGTGCACACAACGCAGTCGATCGAAGGCCACGCCGGAGTGAGCGTGGAAAGCAGGCCGACGCGGTTTCTGGATTCGGTCCAAATGACTTCCAATAGCGTGTCATTCTTATCAACGGGAACGGGCAGTGATACCCGATTGTTTGCTGAATCGACACGGGGATTTGCGACCTCTATTCCGTCGACGGTGACGCGTGATATTTTTTGTCCCTCGGGAAGCGTTAGATTCACCGAAGAACGATGTTGCGTATTGACGACAAAGGTCGCGGAGTGTACTCGCCGGCCTTTCAAATCGAGCGCGGTCGTAAGGTGTAATTGGTGAACAATTCCCTGTTTATCCCCCGTCGGTTCGCCCGATCTACGAAACGTTGATGGACGCTGAGCATCGACAAGGGCGGCGGCCTCATAGGAAAAGGTGACCGATCGTTGGCGACGATCCGGCGATGCGTTTAGGTGGCCCGACAGTCGGCGAAAAGATTCGTGTAACTGAAAGACTGGAGGCGTCTCATCGGACATCTGGATCGAAATCTGGGATGTCTGTTGGGTAGCTTGCGGTAGTTGGCAAAGCGTAAGCGCTGGGGACGCATTCGTACCTGTGATGTCTCGAGCCCGATCGCCGACGACCACCAGGTCGGCGTGCGCGGTCGAGGTGGGCGTGATCTCCCACAGCTCACCCGGGAGCACGATTCCCAATTGCTGCTGCTGTTGCAGTGACAGTTTGCGTGCCAGCAGCGGTTGGTCTGGATCATCGGACATCCGCCACTTCCAAGAGTCATCGCTGGCTGGGATGACCTGTACCAGTAAGCGATTTACATACCCCTCTCCTTCAATAGGGCGGCAATGAATTCTTATCTGCTCGTCGATCCGGGTCTCGGTCACGAACATCGTGACCATCGTTTCCGCATTATAACTGGCATTACGTCCCTGTACCTGAAACCGCAGGTCGCTAGTGCCCCGTTGGCACGCAAAGACATAGTCTCCGGGTTGAGCCGCGATCAAGCTGGCGTCACCTTTAGGCATGTTGGTGGCATCAAGCCATTCAAGTGGCGTCCCCTCCAGCTGGACAATCCGCAACGGCGATTCCGCCCGCAAATCAATAAGCCGACGATCAATCGTTACCTCCCTTAACAGCACGATTTGAAAATCGTTCGCATCGAGCAAGGCTCCGGGGGCACTACGTTCCCGGCTCGCTGCCAACGCCAATTGCAGGGGCCTGCCAGGTTGTAGAGGCGTTTTCAGATCGATCTGCAACTGTCGCCCGGTCTCCCCCAAATTTGGGATCGTCCGCCAATCCTGCAACTGGTCCGATGGATCGCACACAATCGTTTCGACATTCCATCCATCCGGTACAACACCAACGATGCTGAATGCGTCGCCACGTGCCGAAGTCAATTCCGCAATCATCTCTCCGCGAGTATGCTCGCCGTTGATGATGACGGTCGTCCCGGTTTGTGCGTGCAACTTGGGAGTGATCCGATCTAGTGTGACGGCAATCTGCCCATCGGCGGCAAAGAACTGGAATTCCGCCTCTTCACCGCGTTGGGGCAACGCCAGGCGTCGCAGCCCCGTTTGTTGACACTGGTCTGTGATCAGGCGTTTGAGCTCCCAAGGCGCCTCGACGGAAACCGTGGCATTGGATTCTTGCCACACCATGTCGAGCGGACGCATTCGCGGCAATTGTAATGGCAGGGGAATGTGAGCAACCGCCTGTGCTTCGTTATCGGTCGCTCCTTGGCCCGCCGCTACCGTCCGCTGCGAATTCACGATCGCGAATAGCCGAAGCGATTCGTTGGCACCAGCAAGTGGTTCGGGAAAGTCGAGTGTCACGATCGAGTCCGAGGACCCAGGCAACTTCGTCTGCGTCCAGGCAATTTCTGTCGCCCCGTGCCGTATCCGGGTAAGCTGGACGCGATCCTCCAGCTGAAGCTGCATGCGTTTGAGGGATTGGCCGACAATTCTCAAACGGAAATCTTCCGTCAGCCGGATCCCTTCCGACGATATTGCGTAGGATGACTGTTGGCGATAGACCGTAAATGGCCTGGTTGGCGATGCCGGGTCGTTGCTGACGACCTGCAACTCCACACCGGCGGCTGCCCCCAAATCAATGCGCCATCGAGTCCATGACTCCTGCGGCCGCCCCTCCCCCTTCGATTCTCCTTTCCCCGGTACGTCTTCACGATCCATCGTCAACCGAGTCGTGATCCCGTGGGAACTGAGCAGTGTGTATCCTGCTGGCACCTCAATCTCAATTCGATTTACCGGCGCCGGTGGGAGGCGAAGCGGAAAACGAACAAGACCAAAGGGGTCGTGGTCGCCATGTTTATTCCAACGAAATGTTAGCGTCCCCGATTTGCTGACCAGTAGCTGCGTCTCGCCATCTGCTCCGGTCCCAAGAACTGCCGGTAGCGGTTCGGCATCTTGCCACATCGCGTCACGCATCGGCAGATTACAGGCGCCCATCGCCAAGGGTTCGCTGTTTCCCGCCGGTGGGCTTACCTGCCATTGAGCGACGCCGTCGACCAGTTGTCCGTTTTCCCAACGTGCCACGTAGAGTGCCTGCTCGATCCGTGCTCCTCGGTGATCGTCCTTTCCTCGCTGTCGCCACTGGCGCAGGCGGGACTGGAACTCGTCGGTTCGCATCGGCCGGAAGCCCGGGGCCAGCGTCGGCAGGTCGGTTTCCTGGACTTGGATGACGCGATAATCTTGTCCACGACAGTCCCCGGTGTCCACGGCTACAGCGACGACGCACGGCGTCAGGAGGAACCAAATGACCAAGGGACCGGGCCCCAGCGCCCCGTCCCCCGATCGCCTTGGTCGCCGACAGGATGGTGTCGTGTTGGCCGGAGTTATGTTCACAGTCGGAGTTTGGCGTCTAGGTTGAATCGGACAAGGGTAGCGCGGGAATCGTGATCGATTCCCGTGACGACGGTGTGATATCCGTGGTCGCCAAACGTGCGCGACCGCTGGCGGACGGGGACGCAGTCGTGACCGTGCTGCCAGCGCGTACTACAGGCACACTGGGCCGAGACGTTATCCAAAACAATAGCTGCGCCACTAGCAGCAGGAGCAACCCGATTCCCATCAATTGGGCAGCGATAATTGCGGTGGGCAACAACATCGCGACCGCCGACAACATGACGCCAACGGCGAGAAACACACTGGCATGACGCAAAACAGGCACATAGATAAAGCTCAATCCGGCGATCAGCACGGAAGCAGCACCGACAAATACGATGACGCGACGGCTGGTCGTATACAGCACCACATTAGTCGGCATGCCATAGCTACTGTAGAGATACTCGTTTGCGCTGTTGGACGGCGAATGCTGTTGCGTACCGTCGATCCAATTCTCCAGAAAACGCTGCGAGTACCTCGGTCGGCGGCCCCAATAGTATCGTTGCCAACCCCAAGTATCTTCAGTGGCCCAGTCGGCTGGTGGAACGATCACATGCTCGTCGCCCGGCAGTACGAACTGCCAATAAGTTTGTTGAATGTCCGTGCTACCTAGCACTACGGGAACGTCAAATGCGATGCGGCCCCGCTGCGGTCGGTGCGGATGCGATTGAAATATCTCGACGTTGATCGTTCGTCGCTCGATAGGGGCGAGACGCAAGGTTAGAGTACCATCGGAAGGGATGTCCCATTGTCCCTCCGCATCGTGTCCGTCCACGAAAACGTGAATGTTATTTCGATCGGAACTCGTGGCTGGCAAGTTGAAGCTTAACGTGTCGTCCGACGTCGTTATGCGAAACACCGCACGATCCCGCCGAGTCGTGTGGGTCAACCACGTTTGATAGTATGCCTGCTCCACTCGGGACGTATGTACGCTCCCTTCGTCCACCGTTTGTGCCGCCACTTCGATTTGAGGTGATTCACCAAGCCGCGACCACGCTACGTCACGCGATGTCGATGATGCGTCAACCAGCGTTCGAGGCGACCACGTACCATCTACGGCGCGTACGTCGACCTGCGGGTGTGCATGAATCGTCAACTGATTGCGGACCGATTCCGTATTCAGCGGTACTGCCAAGGGGATGGAGTTACGTGCTGAATCAAGTTGGTACGTTGTTCCCACAGGGATTTTGTAGCCAAGCGTCACATCGAAATGCCCCTTGGTCGCTTGACGCAAATAAAGCGGCCACGCTACGAGTTCATTCCCCGTTCCGGGTGGACCTTGCGTCGGTGCCGTTGGCAGAGTCTCCAATCGTTCGGCTCCCAATCGCAGTTCGAACGTCGGATCTTCTCGAAGGATGGCTGCCAGTTCTCGCCGAAGCCCCAACGTCACATTCGGTACGGCGGCGTGGCGCACCAAGTAGTGAAATCGCTGCTCGACAGCGATGTAGTCCGGTGCCGCCGTCAGCGTTGTCGCAACGTCAACGCTCACCTGCTGCTCGAGTATCGTGTACAAGTACTCCAAGCGAAAGTTCTGCGGGTCGCCATGGTATCGATAACACAGTGGCGGACGTTCGTCGTATTGCGGTAATTCCAGTTCTTCCGGTACGTTCTCCGGCGCAAGCATGGTCAACGTCTCGTGTGTCGCAGCGAGGTCGATGTTGTCGGCGATCGTCAATACGACCAACGCTGACGATGGCATCGCATCCAGCATAAAGGGCAAACGCAACTCGAGGCTCCCTTGGGCCCGTTCGATGGTGCGTCTCGCCGTGATCTGCATATTGAATTGACGGGCAACCTGTTGCGAAAATGGGATTTCCAGCGGCGAGACCTGTCCACGGTCGATAGCGTCATTCTTGACCAGCCCCTCCGCGTATGTACCTGTGACCTGCCACCCCGTGAAGTCTGCCTCTAGCTGCCAACGTCCTGCACCGAGAATATCGACCTTCATGTTGGCTGTCAGTACGGCGTTGATGTTATTTGCGTCGGCGGTCAGGTCGATGTGATAGATCGGCTCGACCTGGACATTCGACGACTTGGGAGTAACCCAAACCGACAGTTCCGCGGGCTGACGTTGGTAGCTGAACGTCGCGACGACTCCCGATAGCGATAGCTGCTCTGGCGGCGTGGCAATGCGCGTAACATCAGGAGACTCCTGCCACTTCAATAGCCAATCGCCGTCGGCTTGCAGGGTTACCGTCCCATAGTGGCGTAATGCTCCGATGACTTCGAATGCCAATGGACGAAAAGACTCGTTGGTGTCGCCGCTTTCGATCGCCAGCTCTGTCGACAGTCGAATCTCGAACTGCTCGTCGGGCTCGGGCTGCTGAAGAAATGTTACGTCGGCGACCAGGCCGGTGTTGGCGTTGCTTTCGGGCTCTGCAAGCTTTATTTCGTAACGCGGATGTCGATCCTGAACCAGCCGGCATCCCCGCGGCAGGCGAATTTTTACGTTGTTCATCGGCTTGCCAAAATTGCGCAAGTAGAACGTGGCGTCAATCGTTGCGTTGCTGGCACTGCGAACCCTGGCCATCACCACGCCCCGAGCTTCGAACAACGCCGATGTTGCCTGGTCGTTCGCTTCAGTGGCACTCCAACTCAAATCGAATCGCCCCGAAAACCCATCGGCCGTGATCAGGCTCGTTTCATCGCTTATCCGTGACTGACGTAATGATGGTATATCGCTCGATGTTCGGGCCACCGCCTTGCCGCCCGGAACCCGTAGTGCCAACCGAGATATCGTCGCGCGCGGGACATCCAGTTGCACTCGCGATTGCTCACCGGTCTTCGCGACCGGCACACTGACCCGTAATTGGATGTCGTGAGTCCCTTTCGCCGTTGGCGTTACCCAGTACGTATACCCTCCGTCATCGTCCGGCGTGATGTAGCCAGCAACCTGATCGGGGATCACTGCCGGCTCCGTCATGACGGCATTGTTCAATCGCAATGGAATCGCGATCGTTGCCAAAGACTGCACGTCAATGTGGAACCGCACCTGCAACGCGGCTCGGTCCCCCTTTACTTCGCCGTCAAGCTCAATCCGCTGGAGACTGTAGTCCGGTGGCCGTGTCGGGTGCTCAAGCTGCTGCAGCATGCGATACGCCTTGTCCAATTCCTCCTGCGTGATGTCCGGAATCTGGATCAGGGTGCCGTCCTTGTGGCGGACCTTCGTAATGGGTACAAGTGATCGGTCGCCGCGTTCCTTATCTGTCAACGGTACCGGATCAACCGCGGCCGGCCCCGGACGCTCGACGTCCGTTGGCGCGACCACAGGTGGCGACTGAGCCATCGCACCTCGCTCAGGAACCGTCGCCACCGAACCGCTTCCCCAAAAAAACAACAGAACCAGCCACCAAAACCTCGTCTGCTCAGTCCACCGTCGCATTGAACGTCGTCGCATGGAACGTCGTCGGCAGGCCAGGGGCGCCGTTCGCCCTCGATTCAGTTCGCGGTTAGGGTATCGAGTGGGCATCGCTAACGGATCGTCCAATGTACGTTCGACACTTTTGCCGGATGCTGACAGCCAATGCCCGGACGCGGACCACCATACCGGACCGTCTGGGCGCGAGATGCCATCACGGATAGACAAGTTGGATTCGTCCGCCACACGCTAGAATTGGTTTCCCAACCGCGACGGACGACAATACCCCTATCTTAGTCGCCACCGCCGTTCGGGAACAGCGCCTCACGGGAACAGCGTCTCGCGGGAATAGTACCTTGCTGGAACAGCCGTCGGGGTGGAATAGCTGTCGGGGCGGCCAGTTGATCAGCTTCCGTTACGTCGGACGAGTGCGTTTCCTCCGTCTGCCATTCTGGCATGTTCCCGCAGTTTCGGCCGGCCATGTCATGGATTGGCAGGTAGGTGACCTCGCGTAAGTCGTTGCGTGCCGGTGGTTTTCGGGTAGTTTTTCTGTTTGGCATGACGTTTGCCTATAAGGCGGGGCCTGGAGGGCGACCTGCCAAAAACGCAGGCCCCCTCGTCAACTTGCATTCAACACGCCTCGGCGAGGCACTTAGGTTCAAGCAGGAGAAATTCGACGTGGCAAAGAACATGGTTTTTGACGACGATGCAAGGCAGCCCCTATTGGCTGGGGTGTCTAAACTGGCTCGGGCAGTTTCCAGCACGCTCGGCCCGCGCGGGCGAAATGCGGTTCTGGACAAGGGTTGGGGGTCCCCCAAGGTTACCAAGGACGGCGTGACGGTGGCCGAGGATATCGAACTGGATGACCCGAACGAGAACCTGGGCGCTCAATTGGTGAAGGAGGCGGCCAGCAAGACCAACGATGTGGCGGGTGACGGGACCACCACGGCGACCGTCTTGGCCGAGGCGATATTTCGCGAAGGGCTCAAGATGATTTCCGCCGGTGCTGACCCAATGGCGTTGTCCCGCGGGATCGCCAAGGCGACTTCTGCCGTAAGCGAAGCGGTATTGGCGATGGCCAGTCCAATTGATGGGAAGAGCAAGAAGGAGATCCAGCAGATCGCGACCATTGCCGGCAACAACGACCCATCAATTGGCAGCGTGTTATCCGAGGCATTCCTGAAGGTTGGTAAGGATGGCGTGATCACGGTGGAAGAGGGGCGCAGCAGCGAAACAACCGTGGAAGTCGTCGAAGGGATGCAGTTTGACCGCGGCTTCCTTTCGCCACACTTCGTGACCGACCAGGACAACCAGGTGGTCGAATTGGATGGTTGCCATCTTTTGTTGTTCGAGGAAAAAATTTCGACTGCCAAAAAATTGGTGCCGGTTTTGGAGGCGATTAGCAAAGCGAACAAGCCATTGTTGATTATCGCCGAGGATGTCGAGGGAGAGGCCTTGGCGACCTTGGTGGTGAACAAGATGCGGGGGATTGTCAGTTGCTGTGCGGTAAAGGCTCCGGGGTATGGGGACCGCCGCAAGGCGATGTTAGGCGATATCGGTGCACTGACAGGAGCGACGCCGGTCTTCAAGGACTTGGGGATCGATCTGGAAAGTGTCAAGATTTCGGACCTTGGTCGCGCCAAGAAAGTTCGCGTCACGACCGATTCGACGACCATTGTCGGTGGGGCTGGAAAGAAAGAGGATATTGCCGCTCGCGTCGAACAAATCCGTCGCGAAATTGAAGCGACCGACAGCGACTATGACCGCGAGAAATTGCAGGAACGATTGGCCAAACTCGCCGGCGGTGTCGCTCAAATCAATTGCGGCGCGGCGACCGAAACGGAAATGAAGGAACGCAAGGCCCTGCTCGAAGACGCTCGTGCGGCGACCCAGGCCGCTTTGGAAGAAGGGATTGTTCCTGGAGGTGGCGTCGCCTTGCTGCGATCGGAAAAATCGCTCGAAAAACTCGGGCTCGATGGCGACGAAAAGCTGGGAGGCGATATCGTTCGCAATGTCCTAGATAAGCCGCTGCGAGCCATCGCACAAAACGCCGGCAAGGATGGCGCCGTGGTAGTGAATCGAGTCCGGCAGCTTAAAGGCAAAAACGAAGGCTACGATGCCGACAAGGATCAGTACGGTGATCTGTTGGCTGCCGGCGTAATCGATCCCGCGAAGGTCGTTCGTACGGCCTTGCAGAATGCTTCCAGTGTTGCGTCCTTGCTGCTGACCACCTCTTCGTTGATCACCGATATCCCCGCTCCTAAGGAAGCTGGTGGCGACGACCACCACGACCATGGTATGGGTGGCATGGGAGGTATGGGCGGCATGGGAGGTATGGGCGGCATGGGTGGCATGGACATGGGGGGCATGATGTAGAGTCGTGTAGTCGCTGAGCCTTGTATGAGGTCCAGCACGTTTGGCAGCCGAACTCAGGAGCGGCTGACTTAAGTGTAACTTTCATCGAGAACTGAAGCTGAAAGCCCGGTGCGGGCAAGCAAATAGATAAAGGAAAGCAAGAAAATGGCAAAGACAAAGATTCGTCCTTTGGATGACCGGGTGGTGGTAGAGCCGTTGGCGGCAGAGGAGACGACGGCGGGTGGGATTGTGTTGCCGGATACGGCCAAGGAGCGTCCACAGCGGGGGACGGTTGTGGCGGTGGGGCCTGGAAAGTTGTTGGACAATGGCGAGCGCGGCGCTTTGTCGGTAGCTGTGGGAGACGAAGTCATTTACGGCAAGTACGGCGGGACGGACATTGAGATTGACGGCGACGACGTGAAGATTTTGCGTGAGTCGGACATCTTGGCGAAGGTTGTCAGTTAGCGGTGTCTCAGTTAGCGGTGTCGTGAAATCGGTGGCCAGATGGCGGTGCAGAAATCAACGGCGGCGATCTGGCCGAGATCCCCAAGTTATCTGGATAAAACATAAGGACGAATAAGCGTGGCAAAACAATTGCTATTCGAAGACCATGCCCGCCAGAAGATGTTGCGTGGCATAGACAAGCTGGCCGATGCGGTCGCTGTAACGATGGGTCCTACGGGGCGCAACGTGATCATCAACAAGTCGTTTGGCGGACCGACCGTTACCAAGGACGGCGTGACCGTTGCGAAGGAAATCGAGCTCGAGGACCGGTTCGAGAATATGGGCGCCAAGCTGGTGAACGAGGTCGCGTCGAAGACTTCGGATCTGGCAGGTGACGGCACGACGACTGCTACCGTGTTGGCGCGGGCCATCTTCCGGGAAGGAATCCGCAACATTGTGGCGGGCAGCAATCCCTCGGCAATTCGCCGCGGCATTGACAAGGCTGTGGCAGCAATTGAAGGATACCTCGCGGACATGGCCAAGCCGGTTTCGAGCAAAGAGGACGTATCGAACGTCGGGGCGATCAGTGCGAACAACGACCGAGCGATTGGCGATCTTCTGGCCAATGCGTTGGAAAAGGTCGGCAAAGACGGCGTGATTACCGTAGAAGAAGGGAAGACTGCCGACACGACCTTGGAGATTGTGGAGGGGATGCAATTCGACAAGGGTTTTATATCTCCGTACTTCATCAACAATCCGGCGGAGATGGAATGCGAGCTGAATGACGCATTCGTCTTGTTGCACGAGAAGAAGATCAGCAACTTGCGTGAACTCGTCCCGATCTTGGAGAAAGTGGGACAGGTTGGCAAGCCGATGTTAATCGTTGCCGAAGACGTAGATGGTGACGCGCTGACGGCATTGGTCGTCAATAAATTGCGTGGCGTATTGAACATATGTGCGGTGAAGGCTCCTGGCTTTGGCGACCGTCGAAAGGCGATGTTGGCCGACATGGCAGTGCTTACGGGTGGCACACTAATCAGCGAAGATTTAGGGATTCAGCTTGAAAGCTTGAAGCTGGAACAACTGGGACGTGCCAAACGCATTGTCGTCGACAAGAACAACACCACGATCGTGCAAGGTGCCGGCAAGAGTGGTGATATTCAACAACGGATCAGTCAGCTCAAGCGGCAGATCGAAGATACCGACAGTGACTACGATCGCGAAAAGCTGCAGGAGCGACTGGCGAAGCTGACTGGCGGCGTGGCGATTGTTTCGGTGGGAGCGGAAACGGAAGCCGACATGAAGCAAAAGAAGGCTCGGGTCGAGGATGCCTTGCACGCGACGCGCGCCGCTGTGGAGGAGGGGATTCTGCCGGGCGGTGGCGTGGCCCTCCTGCGCAGTCGAGAGGCACTGGAAAAACTCAGTGCCAAAGGGGACGAAAAGATCGGCGTGACGATCGTGGAAAAGGCCCTCTCGGCACCTCTGCGACAGATCGTGGACAACGGTGGTACCGACGGTTCGGTGATAGCCGACGAAGTCTCCCAAAAGGCGAAGAACATCGGGTACGACGCCAACAGTGGTCAATACGTCGACATGGTAAAGGCTGGGATCATCGATCCTCTAAAGGTGGTTCGGACGGCCCTGATCAATGCCGCCAGTATCGCCGGGTTACTGCTGACGACCGAGGCCCTGGTAACGAATCTGGAGGACGAGGACAAGAAGCAGCCTCGCGTGGAAGGAAGCATCCGTTAGGGTGTCGATAGAAACGAAGACTGCTTGTTGAGCGAGGCAAGAACGTACCGAGCCACTTCCGTTGCACGAAGTGGCTCGTTGTACGCCCGACCTTGTCGAAATGGCGATCATGGCTGAAAAACGATGTTACTACGAAGTGCTGGGGGTCGCACGGGGGGCGTCTGAACGCGACATCGCGTCGGCCTATCGTCGGCTCGCTATCAAGTACCACCCCGACAGTAACCCCAACAACGACGAAGCGACGCAACTGTTCAAGGAGGCCGCCGAGGCCTACGAGGTCCTCAGCGATACGGAAAAACGTGCTCGCTACGATCGGTTCGGGCATGCGGGCATGGGGCAGCAGGCGGGCGGTCACTATCGGGACGTGGAAGATATCTTCGACGCCTTCGGCGACATTTTTGGCGGTGCCTTTGGTGACATGTTTGGTGGTGGCCGGCGCGGTCGGCGGCGACGTGGCGCCAACATTCAGTGCGAAGTGACATTGGATTTGGCTGAAGCGGCTCGTGGTGTCAAGAAGGCCGTCGAGTTCAAGCGGAGCCGTGCCTGCGAGAAATGCCAGGGTTCTGGCAGTAAGCCGGGATCGTCGCCACAGCGCTGCCCACGTTGTGCCGGGCATGGTCAGGTCGTCCAGTCGGCCGGGATCTTGCGGGTCCAAACGACCTGTCCAACCTGCCGGGGGTCGGGACAAGTGATCACCGATCCGTGCGATGAATGCCGGGGATCGGGGTACAAGGCGGAACGCGTGCGAGTGGACGTCGCGATCCCCGCGGGCGTTGATGAGGGGATGCAAGTGCGCCTGGTCGGCGAGGGGGAGCCGAGCGCCGAAGGGGGGCCCCCCGGTGATTGCTATTGCCGGATCTACGTCCGCGAGCACCCGCTGTTTGAACGCGATGGACACAATCTGTTTCTGCAGATGCCGATCACCTATACCCAAGCGGTACTCGGCACGAAAATCGAAGTCCCGACGCTCGATGGCCGCTTCCAGTTGGAGATTCCCTCCGGCACCGAATCGGGGCACGTGTTTTCCATCCGCCGGCGAGGGATGCCCGATCCGCACGGTGGACATCCGGGCGATCTGCTGGTCCGCACGTTTGTTGAGGTACCGCGTCGCGTCGATAAACAACAAGAGGCTCTGTTGCGCCAGTTAGCGGAAATGGAACACAAAGATGTGACGCCGCAGCGGCAGTCGTTTTTTGAGAAATTGAAGAACTATTTTACGCACCAGGAACAGGACGAGCAGGGCCATCAACGGGACAACGAACAGGATCAGGCCGCCGAGTAGGACGTACTTGGTGCATTGCGTTTTCTGAAGGGGAGAGAAGCAAAGTGGACAGTACCAATGGACCGCACGAAAACGAATCGGCCGCCGCGTCCGAAGGGATGCCGGGGGACGAGGCGTTTGCTGATGAGACAATCGATTTTACCGAAGTCCGTCCGGCCACCGAAAGTAGTGACGACGAACGAGTCACGTTGTTGTTGAAGGTCCAAGAGGCACAGGACCGCGCACTTCGGTCGCACGCCGAATTGGAAAATTTCCGCAAGCGGGCACGCCGCGAGATCGAGGAGCAACGCCGCTATGCCGCCGCCGACCTGGTACGCGACCTGCTACCGGTGATCGACAATTTCGAACTTGCCCTCTCCGCGGCTGGAACAACAGACGATGCCACCAAAGATGGGGTGCTTCAGGGCGTGCGTATGGTTTCACAACAGATGTTGTCCGTCTTGGAACAGCACGGTTGCCGCCGCGTTCCGGGGGAACCGGGAACCGATTTTGATCCGAACGTCCACGAAGCGATTCGTCAGGAGACGCACCCGTCCATCGCCGCGGGGGCGCTGATTCAAGTAGTGCGAAATGGTTATCAAGTTCATGACCGAGTGATTCGTCCCGCGCACGTCATCGTGTCGACCGGGCCTGCATCTGCATAAGGTATTTGCGTTCATGCCAACCTATGATTACGTTTGTGACCATTGCCAACACGAATTTGAGCACTTCCAATCGATTAACGACCCGGTGCTAAAAAAATGCCCCGAATGTTCCAAGTCCAAGCTGCGACGGTTGTTTGGCACTGGTGGCGCTATCGTCTTCAAAGGTTCCGGATTCTATCAAACGGATTATCGCAGCGAATCGTATAAAAAAGGTGCGGCCAAGGAGAGTAAGGGAGAAGGAAAATCGGATTCGAAAAAGGATGGTTCCAATTCCTCCTCGAATTCTTCCGCCAATAACAAGTCGGACGCCAGTTCGTCGTCCAGCGAATCAGCGACCAAAAAGAAATCGAGCAGCTCCGAGTAGGTTGGCAAAGCATGACCGCCGTTCGTTGCCCCGTGTGTGGCCATTTGTTTACAAAGGAATCCACCGACGCGTTCCCGTTTTGCAGCGTACGTTGCCGCCAAATCGATCTCGGTCGATGGCTCGATGAGGCCTATGGACTTCCCGCCGAATCCGACGAGGAACCCGATGAGTTCCCCGAGGTTGAGGAATTATGACCAGTATCGGTGAACCCAAAGTGAATCTCGAAGTTGACACGGTTAGCGCCACGTTGCGAGAAATCTCGTGGCCGGACCTGTTTCCGTGGCAAATCATGTTTCGAACCTTACGCACCGCTTTGGGCGTCCAACTGCTCCTGGTTGCGACAGTCGGCGCAATCGCCGGCAGTATCGTCTGGCGTTTGTCCGAACGCCTGTTTGTTCGAGCTGATGTCGCAAACCAACCCACTGTCGTTGCGTACGACATCCAGCTCTTGCGATCGTGGCCTGGCGCTTCCGGGGGCGCGGTGTTGCCCGATGTCATTCGACACTTCGAACTCCCCCTCCCCGAGTCGCAGTATGCACCCGTCGATCCACACGTATCGGTTCCATATCGGTTTGTCGTTCCTCTCCGGCGTTTACTTGATCGAAATGTAAGCTGGGGCCATTGGGGCTATTACGCATGCGGCTGGCTCGGACAGTTGGCCGTATGGGGGCTGTTTGGTGGAACGATCGCCCGGCTGGCAACGCTTGAACTTGGTCGCGAGGAGCGTGGGAGCCTCGCTGCCGCATTTTCCCATGGCCGCCGACATTGGTGGTACCACATTGGCACACCCCTTTCTTGCCTATTGCCGGTTGTCATCCTCGGTGGCATGTTGGCAATGCTAGGGATCATCATGAATGCGGGGGCAGGAATGTTCCTGGCTGGCGTTGTCTGGCCGGTCGTATTGCTTGTCAGTGCCTTTGTGGCGGTATTTCTGATCGGCCTGTTGTTCGGATTTCCGCTCATGATCCCTTCTGTGGCCGCAGAGTCCTCCGACTCATATGAAGCGCTTAGCCGTTCGTTTTCCTACGTTTATCAGCGTCCACTCCACTATCTGTTTTATGCCACTGTGGCTTCCGTCATTGGGCTTGTTGGCTGGTGCATGGTGTGGTTTGCCGCCGAAATGGTGATCGCCACGGCCTTAGGGGCCACATTGTGGGCGACGGGAGAAAATCAGTCTGCCACGTTGTTGTCTTTGGTTGGCGAGAGTTCCGGTGTGATTACCTCGCCGCCGTTGCTGTTTCGCGGTGGCGCTGCACTGATCCGGGCGTTTGACGGGCTTGTGCGAGCCATCGCCAGCGGATTCGCCTACAGCTTCTTCTTTACGGCGTCGTCCGCAATCTACCTGTTGCTCCGCTATCACGTCGATGCCGTCGAGCTGGACGAGGTGTCGGATCCGGACCAGCCCAGCACATTCGGCCTGTCGTCGCTCGCTCTGAAGAGCGAACAGGAGTAGGTTCAGATCAGTTCGGCAGCCAGTTCCCGTACTTGATCGCGTGATAGATCACGTAGAACCAACTCAAGCAAGCGTGGAGTAGGGCCCACAATAGACTGTGGTTCACCTGCCAACTGAGTATCGCGGCGATCACCGAACCAATGCTTCCAAACACCCCACCGCCACAACAGCCGCAACCCGTGGATGACGACGAATTCTCTCCGGACATAGGTGTTTCCTCCTTCAGGGGATCACCAATTCGCGATGCAACTTCACGACACAACCAACTCCCTGCTGTATTCGTCTTGTACAGGCAGTTATTGACTGGCAGCGGGAGCCTGTCGACCGTTATCTGTTGGCTCGCCAATCTCAACG
>JAGQPD010000238.1 GCA_020426865.1 Planctomycetales bacterium | reverse complement strand
GTCTGAATGCTGTTTCCCAATAGCGGGTCGATGAGATCTGCCAGCGACATCTGGCCAAACGAATCGAGATCGTCCATCAGCAACCGTACTTGCCCGTCGAGATACGAGATGCCATTCTCCACGTCGACCAGCAAGCTGCCAACACGGCCAACATAATCAGAAATGTCGAACATTGAAGCTTGGATGACGAACTCGCCGGGCTCGATCTTGATGTCTTCCGGGTCAAGCGACGTTTCCAGAATCGGAATCCGGACCGCCAGTGGCAACACGGCGTCGACCACGAAGGGCTTTCCCGATGCCAGGGTGTTCAACACGTCCTGCGGGAACGCCGGAATATCGCCAAGGTTGGGGATGTCCGTAACCTGTTGGGCATGAACGGTCAGTGCAATCACGACTTCGTCGGGGTCTTGGAATCGTTCGCGCGTGACGCTGACATCCAACAGCTCAAGTGTCAAGCCGCCCATCACGACCGACACGCTCGACAACGCGTTTTCCAATTCTAGCAGCGTCGCTTCAGAGTTGCTCTGGAAGTAATCGGTGATCGTGTCAACGATTTGGTCGATCGCCGTCTCCAAGTCAAGTCCATCGGCGATCGACTGCTGAACGAGCGGCAAGATCTTTTCCAGATTGTCTTGTGTGAGCAATGCCGGGACCAGGTCATCGCGAATTGCTTCGAAGGCATCGACGATGGCGTCTTTGGTAATGGCATCGATCGGTGTCGAATGCGGTTGCAGGACGATTTCGTATTTCGTGTCGTATCCCGACTTCTTTTCCGCACGGATACCAAACGCTTCCAGTGTTTGCCGCAATAGGCCATAGCCTGTCGCAAACAGCCCAGTATCGCCGATGTAGACAACATCCCATTCGTCGGGACCAACGGTGTCAAACACCGTCTTGATCTCGGCGAAAATTCTTCGAGCCTTAGGCTCCAAGTCGTCCAACAGATCTTGCTGGCTGGTGTTGATCAAATTCGCCGCTTGATTGGGGGGTTGGATATTGGGGTCGGACATGTCGACGACGATCCCCCAACCGGTCGTTTGCGGATCCGCCGTGTTGTCGGGATAGAATGAAAGGCTAGTGACGCGCGGGCCATCGGTCGTTGCGAACTGCCCCAGCGAATTTGACTCGTGGTCCATCAAGTGAGCGGCGAGCAGCGCATCGAGCGCCTGCCATGTCCGGCTCGTGACCCACCGGCCCAGTCCGAGTTGACCGTAGTCGATGGCAGGATGGGGTGTCATTGTGGTGACATCGATCCATCGCGGCGCGTTCGGGTTGTTTAGTTGCTGCAGCGTTTCCGGACGATCTTCGTTCGCATCCGACGGATTGAGCTGTCCGGTTTGTGCTGCGGGATCGCGAGAAAAAGTTTCTTCAGCGGGAGGTTGCGTCACCGCCTGAAATAGCTCGACAGCCTGTTGAAACGCTGAACTACCTCCGATACCGTCGACGATTACCGGGGAGATTGTGCCGCGATAATTCAAGTATCGCAATCGCTGTTGGACTCGGAAGACGTCGAGCGTTTCATTATCCGCGGTGGATGAGGTCGTATTGGCGCCAACGCTGCGCGTGCCCAGGTCAATCTTCGTGTACCCTGGCAGGACGTCAATTCTGATGTTCTTGGGGACGCCATCGACAGTCACGGAAAAATTTACTTCATCCCGATAGTTGACGGTTTGTCCCGTTACCGTGAGATCGGGGACGAAGTAGAAGTGGCCATTTGCGGCGAAGGTATTGCCCGTCGTGTCCATGTTTTCGGCGAATTGAACTCGGTCAGGACCTCCGTCAACGATCCCTTGGGCCAGCCCGGTAAAGGCGGAGCCACCGGCGACGGCGCTGAGATCGATCAAAGTTATGTCGCCGGCGTGAACTTCGTACACATAGCCGCTGAGAGACACGTTGTCGACACGTGTGGCCGAGTTGACAGCGCTATCGCCGCCGTCCCCCAAGACAATGCGTAGTACATGCGTTTGATTGCGCAGACCCGCGGGAATCCAAAAACGGTGCTTCGCCGAAACGGAGATTTGCGTGAGATCGATGGTTGCCACCGTCGTGTCTTCCAACAGTTCGGTATCGCCAAGGAACACCTTGAGCGTGTCGTTGGCGCTGGATGTCGTGACCGCCAGGTCGAGCGAAATCACTTCCGCCTGGGGGGGTACGTAGAATGCGTTGTGGGTGACGACCGGCTGGTTGCTGGATAGTAACAAGGCTGGATTGGTGCCACCCACCAATACGTTCACCGACTCCCCGCTGCCCCCGTAGAATGACCAGCCAGGAATTGGGCGAGCGACATTGCTATCGGTCACACTGCCACTTCGATCGACGCCGCCGTTGACGGTATCCAGCGGATTCCAACGCGCCGACCACGCGGCGCTCACAATACTTGTTGGTTCGAGGTATTGCTGCTGCAAACCGATTGTATTCGGCAGGCCTGTGCTGCGATCGACGAGACTCGTAGGAGAATGCGCGTGATCTTGCGGAGCGGCGCTGGAGCCAGGAAGCAGCGTCCAGTAGGTGGGGTCGGTCGGTGAGTGCCCGGAATTAGCGACGCGCGCATAGTAGTAATTGCCGCTATGCAACACTTGATCGAACTGTGAGTAGCTTGTGGCGTTGCTCCAGGTCCCCAGATCCGAAAGCGTGTAAAAATTGGATGCTGGTCGGATTCCTTGGCCGGATTCGGCGGCGCTATAGCGATAGCCTGCGATGCCCGCGTTGCCGATGGTCGACGCGTAGTAGCCCGTAGCGATCCAGGTGTGATCGCCCAGCGGATCGTTCGCATCGTAGCTGGCCGTCGGCGTCAGGAAGACATTATTCGCACCGGGAATGGGGCGACCGGTCGGTACGACATTGTCGGGTATATTCGTACCGTTCAGTCCGCGTGTCTGATAGTAGACGTCCGTGAAATCAACGTTGTCCCATACGGCGGCGCCGTACCCTGCAGGCTGCCCCAACTGCGAAATCTGTTGATCGCTCGTGGAAGACGCTAGTGTGTCACCTGGGCTGGCCAGGTAGTCGATCGGATCGAGATACGTGACCTGGTCGACCGGCACATGATAGTGGGCCAGACGTTCCACCGTTTCACTGGCAACGGCCGCACCGGTGCCATGGCCGATGAAATGCAAGTCGGCAATGGCCGTCTGTGCCTGCGGGTCAACCAGTCCCAAGTCGATCAACATTCCGAAGAGGGCGTCGCCGGCAGCTTCCGTCCACCCTGACGAGCCTTGAGCAGAGGAGGATGCCCAATCGAACAACACAACCAAATGTCCCGTGGCGTTACTGTCAGTAATCTGCCGAATCTGCCAATCCGACGAGTTCTGATCCCAATGGTTGAATCCATCTTCAAAACCGTCGCTGAAAATCGTCTGCGTCGGTCCCGACGGACTGGAAGTGAGATTGCCAGTGACCAGGACATCATCCAACATGATTTCGTCAGTATCCGAAGGGCTGATGTCCAGCAGTCGCGATCCTTCAAACGCCACGCGGACGTCGGCCCAGCTGGTGATGCCCGTGGCCATTGACGCTAGCGGGATCGACGCCGATAGCCAGTCGCCGGAATCGGTTACCGTGTCGCCGTCGTTTGTGGTGTTGCCCGTCCACACGTTATTGTGCCAGCTGCCATCGTAGTAAAGGTCGATACTCAATCGCTCGTTGGCGTCGTCCAAATCCTGTGGATCGTAGAAGAATGCCAGATTCAACGAAGTGGGAACGTACCCGGAGAGATCGCCTAGATTCTTGATCAGCCAACTATTGCCGTAGTCGGTGGAATCCGAGCCATCGCTATCGAAAACGTTAGCGCAGGCGATACCAGTGTGACAGGCGTTCAATACGTCACGGCCAAAGTCACGCTGGGGATTGGGGAGGATTGAATCTTGAAGATCGAATCCGCTGAGGGCGGCGTCGTAGTCAAGCAGCCAGGCGTGCTGCGTATCGGCTGGGGTTCCTTCGTTGGCCGAACGAATGGCCTCGGCCAGTGGCAGCAGTGCGTCACCA
>JAGQPD010000237.1 GCA_020426865.1 Planctomycetales bacterium | reverse complement strand
ACATGTACTCCGAACACGGGTTGCTGGCATTGATACGACCCGAATTCGGGCAAGTGTGCCAGCGATTAATCGTCGTGTCGTACTGCACACCCGGATCGCCGCAATGCCACGCACATTCCGCCATCCGCTGCAAAACCTTTCGCGCCGGATAGGAAGGACCGTCCGCCTTGGAACTTGTTACCCAATGCGTGGTCCATTGACCGTCCTCTTCGACCGACCTCATGAAATCATCGGTCACCCGCACCGACAGGTTCGCGTTCTGGAACAAAATCGAACTGTACGCCTCGCCATTGAAATTGGCTTCGTAGCGACCACTCTCAATCAACGTGTGCGCCTTCTGCTCTTCCTTGTACTTGCACTCGATGAACTCCATGATGTCCGGATGCCACACCTTCAGCGATTGCATCTTCGCCGCGCGGCGCGTCTTGCCACCCGATTTCACCACCGCCGCAATCTGATCGTACACCCGCATGAAGGACAACGGCCCCGAGGGACGACCACCACCAGAAAGCTTTTCGCGGTGCGAACGAATCGTCGACAAGTCCGTTCCCGTCCCCGACCCAAACTTGAATAACATCGCCTCGCTCGTCGCCAGACGCATGATGTCTTCCATGTTGTCGTCGACACTTTGGATGAAACATGCCGATGCCTGCGGGAATTCGTACGGATTCTCCGGTTGAGCCGCCGCACGCGTCTGCTCGTCCCATCGCCAATTGCATCGCGCACCCGTCACACCATACTCATGATGCAACCCCACGTTGAACCATACCGGTGAATTGAAGGCACCATGCTGATGCAGACACAACCAAGTCAAATCGCGATAAAACCGCTCGCCATCCTCAGCCGTCGCAAAATATCCGTCCGCAACTCCCCAATCCGCTATCGTTCGTGTCACCCGATGAATCAACTGCCGCACGCTCCGCTCTCGCTCCTCCGTGCCGTTCTCACCATAAAAATATTTGCTCACCACCACGTTCGTCGCCAATTGACTCCACGTCGATGGTATCTCACAATCCGTCTGCTCAAACAGCGGCTTGCCGTTCTCGTCCTTAATCGTCGCCGAACGCTGCTCCCAATTAACCGTGTCAAACGGATCGGCTACCTGCTCAGGACAAAATGTCCCCGCAACCCTTAAGCCTCTTGGATTCCGCATTGTCGATCCTCCCCCTCGAGCCCCACCATCGGCCTCGTTCCGATCGGACTCGCTACTCCTACGCTTGCCGTGCGCTTCTACCGTCGCCATCCTCAGCCTTCTCCTGTAAAAAAAACCACTCTTCGTCCATGCCACTCGCCGCATCGCGATGCCCGCAGCCTGCTACCCGCCCTCTCAAGACGTTCGCCGTCCCACTCGGCCAAGCTAGCCAGAAACCTGAACCTTCGTCCAGAACCGTAAACACCTGTCCATTATCCCGCGACAGTGCAATCCAATATGCAATCCAATATGCAATCCAACGCCACTCAACGTGCAATCCACATCCGGGCCACTTAGGGAAAATGGGGCAAACTCGCTCCACCTCCATGCACCCCCCAAAAGACGTATATTCCCTTCACGACCACTAGATATTGTATCATCGTCTAACAACAACACAACATTTGGTGGAAAGACTCGATTTTAAGGCCTTTCTGGGCTTCGTCAATCGATTTGACAAGAAAAATCGCAAGTCGTTGCCGCACAAGAAGTTAGGCGATTCCTCCTACAACCTTCACCTAACTATAGCAATGCTAGCAACGAAGTTCAACACCCTATTGAATAAGGAGTTAGGGAAAATGACATTTACCAGTCAGTTCGAGCATTACTTGGAGGGAATCGGCAAAGTTTTTTTGGCCAAGCAGGACAGGTTGTTTTGCGACGCAAAAAGATTTTTACCGCAGAAACACTGGGGCCCCACTTTCTTGGGGTGGGCAGCGTCTCTGCGGTAGCAATTATTGTGGACACCACGCGAGGTGCGCAGGGAGATTCTTGCCCATTGGGTTGGAGGTCACTCGCCGATGCAGTACAACGTGGAATTCGAACGGAGGAACAATTGCCCGTTGCTGACGGCGGGCGTTGCATCGAATCCGCTGGTATCGAACGTCATGTCGTTGGTCGCCAGTTGCTGGAATTCGGGTTTGGCCTCGATCACGTGGATATTCCCCGTCTTGGTGGTAATGTAGACTTTTCCGCCGGCGACGACCGGCGAGGCATAATCTTGACCGCGACCGAATCCACCTCCACCGCGGCGACCGCCACCGCCGCCAGGCGCATCTTGTTGTGCGGCGGTCGCCAGCCGTTCCTGGAAAACGCGCTGGCCCGAGTCCGCCTTGTGGCAACTTACAACGCCGCCATTGACGACATAGATATGTCCTTCATAGAGCACCGGGGTGCCGAATCGACCGGCTGCCTGCCCTTCCCACAAGACGTTATCGGCCAGATCTCCTTTACCGCCGAGTTTGACGGCGACCGCTGAGTTACCGCGTCCGCCCATGACGTAGACCACACCATCTCCCGGCACGAGGCTATTGGAAACGGATTGGTCGCTTTGTCCCGGTGCGTACCAGCGGAGTTTCCCGGTCTCTGGGTTGAAGCCCCACACCTCACCTGGCACGGATAATACCAGATCGACTCCGTCTGGAGACACGATCATGGCAGGAGTCCCCCAGGTGCTGGCCAATCCCCCAGCCTTGCTGGTCCATTTTTCCTCGCCGGTACGTTTATCGAGCGCCACCAACGATTCAGCTTCATCGGACGCATTGACGATTACGAGGTCTTCATGCACGATCGGGCTGGCGGCCGACCCCCAGCGCTGTTCCCCGGACTCTGTCCCCACGCTGGTTTGCCACAATTGGTTGCCTTGCATATCGAACGCAATCACCCCCGTCTTGCCAAAGAACGCATAAACACGCTCGCCGTCGCTGACCGGAGTATGACTTGCATAACCGTGTGATGTGACACCTGGCGGTCGGTAAGGATCCTCCGGCAGCACGGCAGGGACAGTCTTTTCCCAAAGCACTTCGCCAGTCTCGCGAGCCACGCATAGCAAGTGTCGTTTCAAATTCTCCATTTCTCCGTCGTCATCCCCCCTCGTCCCGTAGCCGCTGTAGCAGGTGACAAATATCTTGTCACCCACCACGATCGGACAGGACACGCCCGGCCCCGGCAACGGCCGCTTCCAGCGGATGTTTTCGGTTTCACTCCACGTCGTCGGCGGTGACTTTTCGTCCGTGCTGACTCCCGTTCCATTGGGCCCGAGAAATCGCGGCCAGTCGCCGGCCACGCACTCGGCCACAATTCCCGACCAAAGCAACAGACTCGCTGCCCCCCAAATTGCCCAACGACACCCGCGGCATGAACTCAAATTCATCGAAATCCTCCCTCAAACTTACGATTCTCGACCACTGGATGCTGCAATTGGTATTCCGGCAGGTCGAAGCAAAGCGGTCTCGCACTGTGCTTGCTCCGAGAGCCTCCATTAAACACCTTGACGCCGCAAAGGTTTCGCCACTCATTCCGGCCAACTGCCGGTTGTTGCTGCACTTGAAACCAGAATAAACCTTGAAGCTACTCAGCCGAAAGCGGCAAAGCAGCCGTATCGGCCACCTTCTGACGCTGGGGCAGCGACGGGGTGATCCGACGAATCACCGTCTGTGCCGTCGCACGGTATCCTGTCAACTTCCCGCCAAAAATGGATATCAGGCGTGGCCGTCGCGGGTCGTCGGTCGGCAATTGAGTTTCCCGGGATCGA
>JAGQPD010000236.1 GCA_020426865.1 Planctomycetales bacterium | reverse complement strand
CGTCGCCTTGTCTTCCGGTCGCCATCCGAAAGAAACGTGTCCGCGCGAGTTGACATACTTTGACCACTTGGTTTCCAAAATCATCCGGTCGACCAATTCTGCCACCTCGCCCCCAAAAAAACTGGCCGCGGGTATCGCACCACAGACCAACAACGCGTGATCCACCGTACCCGCGAAAACCTCCGGGGCGGCCGTCGTGTGGCCTCCGGTGTTCAGGTCAACAAAATGCAGGTAGACGCCGAATTTCTTGTTGTCCGCACGTTCCAGCAATCCTCGGAGTACCTCCGTCGCCCGGGCCACACCCTGGTCACGTGTAATCCAACCCCGTTGGACACCAATCGGCAGCGCCGATAATTGAAAGCCGACAGCGGCAATACTACTGACCCTCGTTTTTCGGCGATCTTTCGCCAACGGAACTGGACTTCCCACCTCCCGCCAAAGATACTCGAAACATCCTCGCTGGATTTCGTCGAGCAACAACTGGTCGGACGGAGTGAAATCGTAGCGGGGGCGAACCTGGCTGTCCGAGAGGATAACGTCTTCCTCGGTGGAAGCGACCTGCTTGCGATTGACGGTGGCAAGGGTTTGCGCCGTTCCCACGTCAGACGCGGCCACGCCCAGCAGAATCGGGGCAAACGCAAGGATCGGCCGAATGGTGAGGAGTACGGATTGACGGATCATGTTGGACAAAGATATGCTTTGGCGAGCCCTTTGTCAAACAGCGCTGACATTATCCAGAGAAGGTTTGAAGCATTGTGCGTGGCAAAGGCGTAGAGACCGAGTTGCAGTGATAAAGTGGCAGAGACCGATTCGTCGCCTGTGACAGACGACTTGTACCGTATATCAGTGAGCCGTGGCGGGTAGATGGCAGTATCGATTGAAGACGTTGCTCGGCTCGCGAACGTGTCGATCAGCACGGTATCGCGGGTCATCAACGGTCGCGACGTGGTGAATGAGAAAACCCGCGAACGCGTGCGCTCGGCGATCAAGGAGCTTGGCTATCAACCGAACGTGTTTGCGCGAGGTTTGATGCTGCGAAAGAGTCATTTGCTGGGGATGGTCTTGCCCGACTTGCATGGTGAGTTCTATTCGGAGGTCATTCGCGGCGCGAACGCGAAGGCGCGGGAGCACGGTTATCATTTGATGGTGTCGTCGTTCGTGATGGGCGACGACGGTAATGCCGTGCTCAATAAGGTTGGCGTCGGCGGGTTACTCGATGGAGTTGCGGTGATGGTGACCGACCTGCACGCGAGGTCCACAGAAACGCTGTCGCATCTGGCTGGTCCGATCGTGGTGATGGATGGTCAAGGCGAAGACGATTCTCACGATACGATTCAGATCGATCAGATGCAGGGGGCTCGGGCGATGATGGACCACTTGCTGGCCGCGACCAACATCCGCCGAATCGTGTTCGTGGGTGGTGGTGTCACCAACATTGATACGATTCAACGTCTAGCCGCTTATCGTGAAGCATTGGCGCGAGCTGGGCGTCCCGTCGTCGACGATGACATTTATCATCTCGACTATGAATATACGACCGCCTTCGATTTCGGCTTGGATCATGCCACGTCCTGGGCGGAAGCCAACACATGTGTGTTTGCCGCCAATGACGAAATGGCGGCTGGAATTGTACACGCCGCCACCGCTAAAGGGCTGAGTGTGCCGGCGGACCTGCGAATCGTCGGCTTTGACGACACACGTATCTCGCGATTAACGCGACCGCCGCTGACCACCGTCCGCGTTCCGATGGCGCAGATGGGCGAGACGGCCGTAGAGCTGCTGTGCCAACGACTGGCGGACCCCGATCGGCCACCGCAGCACGTCGTCCTCCCCGCGGAAATCGTCGTCCGCCAATCCTGCGGCTGTCAATAGGCGAGCCCAAGGGAGCTCCGCAAAGTGCTGATTTAGTTTTGTGTGTCCAACCATGGCTTTACGTCGGTAGCGAATAAACGTACTGCAACTCCGTCGGCAATTGGTCTGCTGCGCATCAACGATGATTTCACTTGCGGCGTGATCGGCGGCTCCGCCTCTCCGCTTTGTTCGGCGGTCCTACGTTGATCGGCACGTGGCCCTTTTCCGCACGCGGCGCAGGCGCGCCACGGAGTAGCCCCTCGGTACTCAAATCCTCGTCGATGTCTGGCCAATGAATGCCGTAACCTCCGCCCGCGACTTGCCAGTTTTTTCGTTCAGCCGCCGTCGCGCTGAATAGCCGTGGATACCAAGCGAGTGGAACGATAATGGTTCGCCCATCCTTAAGTGCCACGCTCAATGTATCTCGAGTAAACTTAACGTCCGCGACTCGCTCATCAGCCGTCAGTGCCAAAATACCCATGCCAGGCCTCCAGGAGTACAATTTGATGTTCGATTGCTAGTTTTTGAATTCGACGCAATTCTTTGGGCGTAAACCCGAGATTTCGTGCGAGCTCGACTGGGTTCAGCCAAAACTTGGCCGCCAAATCGTCTCGATCAACATGGATATGCGGAGGCTCATTGGATTCATGGCTGTGAAAGTAAAGCCGGTATGGCCCGTCTCGCAATATAGTCGGCATCCGAATCACTTTCGCTGCTGGCGGCCATGCGACCGCCGTCTATCGAGCTGACGCGTTCTGGCCGCGCCGCGTTACTGACGCAGCACACTAGCTCTACATTGTTGGCTCTTGCCAGGCAAACGGACGAGAGGACCGTGACCTTACAATAATCTACTCGCGGAGGCCCCATTCCGTCAATATCACGCAACACGCATCGGTCTGTAGCAATACTCCTGTCATCTTCCGTTTCCGCGGGGAGAATTGCAATAATATGAGCACGCTCATATTGTCAAGATCTGCGTGTCTAACCGGCGGCGAGGTAGCTCGGCCTCTCCGAGTCGAGTTCGATAAACGTAGCGTCTCTTGTGCGGTAGTGGTCTTGTTCCTGGCGTCAATCGAACGGCCGCCGTCGGTGGAGTGCGGTGCGGAGGCCGCTTGACTCGGAGCGGTCGAAATACCAGTCGAAGGCACAGGAACCGGTTGACCGCACACTTTCTTTTGAATTCCCAACGGTGCGCGGTAGAATGAAACAGTTGCGGTCCCTCGTGGAGCCTACTTGGTTCCCGGATCGTAGCCTATCCCCACCCGCGCCACCAGGCGCGTCGGAGTACCTCACAATGCCTACCTCACCCCCATTAGCCCGCCGGCAGATAAAGTGTCATCGCATGCTTTCGCTCGGCGTCGTTGTTCTCATCGCAACATCACTCATCACGCCATCGATCGTTCTTGCACAAGGTCGCGGCGGAGGCGGGGGGGGCGGCGGTGGACACCGCGGCGGCGGTGGCGGTGGACATCAAGGCGGAGGTGGCGGGCATCCGGGCGGGGGCAATTTCGGCGGCGGACACCCCGGCGGTGCCCACTTCAGTGGCGGGCATCCAGGGCCCAGTATTTCCGGGGGCCGTGATTATCGTGGCGGTGGCTCCTCGTACAATCGCGGTGGTTTTAGCATCAGCATTGGCGGATTTGGATATCCGTATGGTTACGGTTATAGCGGCATTGGCATCTACGGGGCGGCACCTTCCTATCGCTACTTCGGAACGTACCCGGGCAACTACTACCCCAGCTATGGTTACGGCTATGGTTACGGACCATCCTATTACGGCTCCGGTAGTTCCGTGATCGTCGTATACGGAGCGACGCCGTCGAGCCGAACCACTTACTATTCGCCCCCCGCGCCTGGCTATGGCGACGCCACCGTGTATTCCACGTCACCCTACACCAGCGTTGCACCTGGGGGTTCCATAGCAAACCCCGTCGTTTCCAATCCCGCCATTCCAAACCCCATGTCGTCTTCACCACCAACGAATTCGCAGGCACCACCGCAGCCAACCGATCTGCGTCCGGGCATGGTGTTGCCGGATGGCTCGGTTGTGGTATCGGTCGATTCCGTTTCCGATGGAAGTACTGTGACAAATGGTCCCGCGACCAGCTCGGCAACAGGCGACCCAATTGCATCGCCTAACGACGGAGCTGGTGTTAACCATGCTGACGCGCTATCGCCCGATGAGTCTTCAGCGGTGGAGATTCTTCCACCGGGCGAAACGCTACCTGCCGACACGGTTGACCGCGAACCTACTCCGGCACAGCAACGATAACCAAACAAACAGCCACAATCTCCCGCCAGGCGATGAAGCATCGCGGCGGGCGGCTTGTTGCAAAACCTTCGCAATTTGGGTATTCATAGAACCCAGTCCCGACTGTGCTTGATGGTTGACTGTGGT
>JAGQPD010000235.1 GCA_020426865.1 Planctomycetales bacterium | reverse complement strand
CGTCCTCATCAACACGTCTGTAGCAATCTTCAGCTAATTCTAATTGTTCGCTCGCCACGGTCTAGAGGCAACCCCCATCTTCACGACGATTCCACCGACTCCTTGTTCCTGACAACTCCCCCGAGTAGCATACTGTCTCTAACCTACGGATTTTCACACCTCACAGACACAGACGACTTTCCCCAACTTTCGCATTTTTTACCGCGGGTCCTCCGTCCCTCCTGCGGTTTAATTTCAATAGACAACAAAAATAAACAAAAAAATATAGCGCATGGTATTTGCCTGATGTCCGAGCGTTACCTCCTACACTGCCAATGCGATCGCGAAGTCTCCGTCACACCACGCCAAGCCGGCGAACAGATCCGCTGCCTTTGCGGCCGCGAACTTTCTGTTCCGCGACTGCGAGAATTACGTAACCTCCCCCCAGATTCAACACCGCCGGAAACGAAACAGACCAAGCCGGTTCGCTGGTCATTTGCCAACGGAATTGTTTTTTCCACGGGATTGGCCACACTGCTCGTTACTGGAATTCTTGCCTATTGGTTCGCCTCCATGCGGTCGCAGTTGCAGTTCGAAGCCCCTACGGTCGAACAGGCCCATTTGGCCGTAGCACCGGACGTCGAAAAGATTCGCAAGGCGACACCCATCGAGTCATGGGACCGCTGGAAACAAGCACGATCCATTCGGCTCGATACCCGCCCGACACCGATCCACATCCAAGTTCGCGACCGAGTACAACAGTTGAGCAGTTACCTGTTTGCCTGCAGCATCGTTGGCATCGCCGCCGCCGTCATGGTCGTCGGTGCATTCCTAATTCGTCCGCATCGCCGACTGGCTGCCCTCCTGTTGGCCATCTTCGTCATCCCACCCCCACACGATCGCTGTTGGGCGCAAGCTCCGAATTCCCCCCCGGCGGAATCAGCAACCGGTTCGGTCGTCGCCGGCGGTGCCACGTTAGAAAAACTGCCAGGCGAGTACCGGTTTACCGAAGGTCCTTCGGTCGACCGAAAGGGCGACGTCTATTTCACGGATCAACCGAACGATCGGATCGTCAAATGGACCGCGTCCACAGGGCAGGTTGAGGACTGGCTTAAACCTGCCGGCCGCGCCAACGGGACTTGGGTCGATCGGCACGGTAACCTCATCGCCTGTGCCGACGAAAAAAACCAACTGTGGTCGATTACCCCCGACAAGACCGTGACTGTCCTGCTCAAGGACTACGACGGCAAGTTATTCAACGGCCCTAACGATGTGTGGGAACGTCCATCCGGCGGCCTGTACTTCACCGACCCACTCTATCGCCGCGACTACTGGCAACGCGACCCCGCACCGCAACAGGACGGTCAGCACGTTTACTACTTGGCGCCCGGCGGGACGAAGGCGTTTCGCGTGACCTCCGACTTGCGTCAGCCCAACGGCATTATCGGCACGGCCGATGGTACGACGCTCTACGTCGCAGATATCGGCGCCTCCAAGACATATGCTTACCATATCAACGACGATGGAACACTGACCGACAAACGGCTGTTCTGCGAACAAGGCTCCGACGGCATGACGATCGACCGCATCGGCAACGTCTATCTCACGGGTCGAGGCGTAGCGGTTTACAATCCGCGAGGCGAGAAGATCGAACAGATCGACGTCCCCCAACGATGGACGGCGAACGTTACGTTTGCCGGACCCCATCGCGACATACTGTTCATCACGGCCAGCACGGCGATCTACAGCATCAAGATGCAGGTTCAGGGGGTCCCGGGGAATTGAACGACACGATCGGCCATGGAGGCTGCCTGCACATCGTGCGTCACTAACAGCACCGCCGCACCCTTGGCGGCAATATCGCGCAAGAAGCCAATCACGTTATCGCGGTTCTCGTCGTCCAGGTTTCCCGTTGGCTCGTCTGCCAGTACTAGCGAAGGGGAATTCAGCATTGCTCGGGCCAGCGCCGCTCGCTGACGCTCACCACTACTCAATTCACTCGGCAGATGCCCTGCGCGGTGTTCGATGTGGAATCGTTTGACCAGTTCCACGGCCCGCTCAGCGGCCGCTCCACCATTCCCCACCAGCGCTGGCGACAGCACATTGTCCATCACCGACAGGTACGGCACCAAATGACACTGTTGGAATACAAACCCCACGTGCTTTGCACGAAACCGCGAGCGTTGATTCGGTGCCAGCGCGTAAGGATCGGTTCCGCCAATCCGTACCCTCCCTCTTGTTGGCGACAATAGTCCGCCGGCAATCAGCAGCAACGTCGATTTGCCACAGCCACTGGGCCCGCGGACCGCCACGAACTGGCCGCGTTCCACCTGCAAATCAATCGCCCGCAACGCCTCGACCGTCGCTCCTCGCGTATGATACGTCTTGCCGATGGCATCAAGTTGCAAATACATCTTCTATCCGGTCTGCAATACGTCCGCTGGGTCGCACCGCGAACCCTGCACCGCCGGGATCCAACTGGCCACCGCGGCCATCGCCGGAGCCAACACGAGTGCCAATCCGATGACGACTCGTACGGTGCCGATTCCAAGCACGTGCCACGCCCCACCGCCGGACACACCTGTGTCACTCAAAATAATTCCTACGAGGACTCCCAGAACGGCCCCCAGCAATCCCCCCAACATTCCCATCGCCACAGCGCGCGACAGGAACAGCATCAGCACTTGATTCGTCGAGACGCCAATCGCACGCAAAACCCCGATCTCCGCACGCCGGTCCCGCACGTTGCCATACGCCAACGCCGCTACCCAGATCATCCCGCAGACCAGTGCCAACGGTACCACCACCCGGGCCAAATTTGCGTGCCGCTGCTGCAAGTCGTCACGTAGTTGCTTCTCCTGGACCAGTACCAACGCACCATTCTCGCGTTCCAACTCCAAAGCCTGCTCGGCGGTTTGTTTTGCCTTCTGCCGAGCCTCTGCGCGGGCTACCGCCTGAGAATAACGCTCAATCACCTTCGTACCCGGTAGAATCTTGCTGATCTCCTCGCGAATCTGCGAGATCCGATCCCCTGCACATTCACATTCCAGCGCCAAAATTGCATGGATTACATTCGCAAGTCCTAGCAATTGCTGAGCTTCTCCCAAATCAATCCAAACCGTCACATCGTCACTCGACCCCCGCTGCGGATGCAGTTTGCTCACGCGAAATTCTCGATCGCCGATGTGCAACGTATCTTCCTCGTGCAATCCCAACGTCGTGTGAACGTCGTACCCTACCACCACCGTCCCCGCCGGCACCGCCTCTAACAGCGGCTTCTTCAGGTCTCTGTGCATAATCGGCACCTCACCGCGGGTCCCCTGCAGCAACACGTCAAGATTGCTCCCCGCGTGTTCCAAAGCGACCCGCCCCGTGACGCTGGGCAATAAGTGATTGACGGTCACGATCTGTGAATTCGCCAGCTTGTCGACGTAGCTTTCCGGCATCGTTTCGGTCAACACGCCGTCCAGATGCAAACGGGATAGGTCCTGCTGCTGCGGCACTATCAAAACATTGAATCCCAGTTGCAGCATCTGCTTGCGTATCTCATCCTGCAACGCCTTGCCCGATTGTTCCACTACCTGTCGCTTTTGATCAATCGCCTGCTCGACCATCTGTTGCCGTACCGACATCACCTTGACCGTTTGTAGTGCATCGCTTTTGAGCAAGACCTCTGCCCCAACCCAGCAGGCAGTCGCCACCGCCACACTGACCAGGCCCAACAAAAAGCTGATATGGCGATGCCGAATTTCACGCAATGCCAAACGAGTGATTCTCACGAACGGTCCTTTTACGAAGTCTGACGCAACGCTACCGATGCCACGATCACCAGCAACACCATGACGGCCATCACTCCCATCGCCAACCCGCTGAACGACGTCTCCGAGTTCAACTCTTTCGACGCACCGACTTCGCGCGTCCCCGAATCGGTCACCTCGCCGCCTATCGCACCCCCACCGATTGCCAACGGCACCGACATGCTCAGTTCTTCAACTCCGGTCGAACCTTCTGAAGTTTCCACCCGCTGCTGCGGCATTTCCAACGGTGGATTTTGTTCTGCTTCCAGTTGCGTTGCGCCGTCGGTCGGCAGCACGGTCGCGGACGACTCGGCAAAACCACCTAGGCCGACCAGTTCCGGCGGAGCAATTTCGCGAAGTGGTGTCGTCTCAATTTTTGCCTGCCACGCATAAGCCAATAATAAATCGACGCCAGGGTTATCCGCCTTCACCGTACACTGGCACGATCCAGTGAGAAACTCGCAGGCTTCGGAAACCGTATCGCGATGGATCCCCTTGCCCACCAGCGCGTATAACACTCTTCCACGTCCGAACACGGGAAACGCCATCGGCTGTCCCGCAAATCGATCCTCCTGCAGATCGGGCTCGGAATTCAACAGCATCGCGATCAAAGCCTGTTCGGCGGGATCGTCACGCGACAAACGGAGCAGCGAAAACTTCAGCTTCAATTCGTTTGGATCAACAAGTAACTTCTCGGATTCGATATCTTCCGCCGATACCTCGGGCAACTGCAGGCCACCCTGCAACCCTGCCAGCTCGGTACTCAACAACTCGAAAGCCGCGTCGCTCTCGTCCTGATTGGTGCCGTCGAGCAAAACCCACACCACGGAATCTCCGCTGGTCAACCGCTCGGCCAGCTCGTTCCTTGATGGCGAATTGAGCAATTCGTCCAACAATTGTCCCCCCAATGGCCGCGTCATCACGACACTACCGACGATCGGATTCTGCACGACAGTCACCGGCAACGCCTGTCCTGTTCCCGCAGTATCCCACAGTTGCTGTAAATCTTCCGGCAATGCGTGGGAGACGTCCGCAAACTGGACCGACAGATTCGCGATCCCCTCATCCGCGACTTGATTCAATTGGTTGACGATACGCCGCTGCGATTCAGTAAACTCACCGTCAAAAAACACGGTCACGACATAGTCATCCGGCAGCCAACGCTCCAGTGCATAGCGAAACACCGGGACCGAACAAGCGAGTGTCGGCCGCGATCTCCCGAAAAGCAAAGCAGACGCAAAGACAAAAGCCAGAATCAAGAACAACCGATCTTGTTTCCAGGTCGTCATGGTGATGATCCTCACACGATCGGTTAAGGCAGCTTACGAATTTCCAGACCAGACAACACAGTGTCACCTGTAACCGCTTCGACGTCGACAACGATCTGATCCGTGGCCATCACGTCGTCGACGGTCAGGTGGTAAGCATGGCGTTTGCCACCCGACCGACCAAACACGTCAAGGTTTTCCGCGATTTGCTTTCCTTGCACCTTCAGGTTCATCACGCGCTGGCCCACCTCCGCCACGGTCGGCTCAAGGAACCACAAGGTCACCGCGTAGGGGCGTTCTGATGACTGTGGCTGCCCCACAGTTACCGACACTCGCTTGACACCTTCAACGCCCGACGCCGACACCCATTTCAGTCCGTCGCCAATCACCTGACTGGGGTGCAGCCGGTAGAACTTTCCGTGGTCGCCGTGGAATTCGGTTACCACTTGCACCTCCGGTGATGGCCCGCCGACGTTGGGCACATCCAGCCACATCGTACCGTCGTCGTCGCGGCGGTCGCCTGGGGCGCCAAGATTAATTCCCACTCGCTGGACTTCATCGATCGGATCGGTGAATTGGCTGTACGTCCAAAAGTTCGCGTCGTCCGGCAAATGCACCATCGCCAGGGAAGTAAACAGCGAATACGAACAGGTACAGCCATAGCCGAAATTGGGCGCGTTAAGAATCCCGTTAGCGGGAATCAGACTGTTGCGGCAACCAGGGCGGAATCCGTCTAGTCGCGACGTTTCCCCCGTCTCGATATCGCAGAACCCGGCACTGGCCGCTCGGAACGTCATCAAGTGAGGATTGGCAATGGCATAGTTGCAGTGGTGTCCGATCTTGGTGAACTGCCAATCAACTTCCTTGCCCGAAATCGGATTGATACGCGACACGGCCTCACCGGTTTTCACGTCGTACGATTTGCCCGGCCCTCGCTGGTCGATGATCCAGTCGTCCCACACAATGATCTTGTCCCAATAGTTTTCGGGATGTCCTTTGAACCCTTCGCCGTCGGATCGCTTGGCCCACAATGTCGATCCGTTCTCGCCCGACAAGGCATCAATGCCGTCTTTATTGGACATCAACAGCACATCATGCTTCGCGGAATATGCCAACCACGACTCCGCATATTCGGTCGTTTGCTGCCACAGTGGCAGTCCGGTCGCCAAATCGAAGGCACGCATCAGCGTCGGGCTCTTACGTACTGGTAAGCCACGTCGACGTTCGCGACTGTCGCCGACGTACAGTCCATCAAGCTTCCCTTCATAGACAAATACCTTGTTGTTGCCGATCGCCACCAAGGGAAACCCCGCTTCTGAATCGACTTGCCAA
>JAGQPD010000234.1 GCA_020426865.1 Planctomycetales bacterium | reverse complement strand
GGCAGGCCTCGACCTTGGGGATCATTCCCGCAGCAATCTGGCCACTAACGATCATCTGGCGCGCCCGGTCGGCATCGAGCGAGTAAACGAGCGAGTTCGGGTCGTCCTTGTCCAGCCGCACGCCGTTGACGTCGCTCAAAAATACCAACTTGTCGGCCCCCAAGGCCTTGGCGACCGCCATCGCCGCTGTGTCTGCGTTGACGTTCAGCTTTTCATGCGTACGATCGTCCAGACACATCGACGGGATGATCGGCACCTGCCCGGCGTAACAGAGGTTTTCCACCACCGCACGGTCGACTCGCGTGACTCGGCCCACGTACCCCAGGTCCAGCGGCTGGCCATCAGCGCCCGCGATCTCCAACGGTTCCCCAAACAAGACGTTGGTGGAGCGAAAGTTCAAATTCATGGCGCGGCCGCCCAACCGCTCAATTTCCGCCGCCAAATGTTCGTTTACTTCGATCGCCAGGACCTGTTCGACAATCGCCAACGTTGCTGCGTCCGTATAGCGGCGGCCCTGCACAAATCTCGCTTCAATCCCCGCCGCGTCCATCGCCCGCGATATCGCCGCACCCGCCCCATGCACCACGACCGGCCGCATTCCCACTGTTTCCATAAACACAATGTCGATCAACACGTGACGTAATGCGTCGGGATCCTCCATCACGCTGCCGCCCAATTTGATCACAGTGATCTTGTCGCGGAATCGGCGGATCCAGCCCAAGGCCTCGATCAACACGTCCGCTTTTTGTATCGCCTGTTCCACGAGGACCATCTCCCGGGAGCTTGCCAGTAGGAAAACCCGGCATTTTATGGTGAATCGAACGACGTTGTCAATTCGGATCGGCCGCAGATTCTAGCGCTTCCAGATCGCCCCCTCGTGGCAAGCTCCCGCCTCCGTTAGTCTATACCAGGCCGGCTGAGACCGCTGAAAACCATCCGCAGAATATGGGAACCCGAACGTGAATGTTGAAAACTCCCCAGCCATGGCGGTCGTATTGGCGGCTGGCAAAGGGACCCGCATGGAGATGGACATCCCCAAGGTCTTGGTTCCTGCTTGTGGCCGACCATTGATCCGGTACGTTTTGGATACCCTCCGCCAGGCGGGAGTGCCCAAGATCGTGGTCGTCATTGGTTATCAGGCAGATCGTGTGCGCGAGGAGCTCCGCGGGCAGGACGATGTCGTGTTTGTCGAACAGACGGAGCAGTTGGGAACTGGGCATGCAGTGCAGGTCTGTCGTCGAGAATTGGAAGGGCATCGGGGAGCCGTGTTGATTTTGACAGGCGATTCGCCGCTGACGCAGGCCGATTCGTTGAGGAAGCTGCTGGAGCTCTATCAAAGCGAACGTCCGGCATGCGTATTGGGGACGCTCATTAAGGATCACCCGGCGGGACTTGGGCGGATCGTGCGTGATGCCAACGGTGAATTCATGGCGATCGTTGAGGAAAAGGATGCCAGCGACGAGCAGCGGCGGATTGGCGAAGTGAACATGAGTACGTACGTGTTCGATTGTCACGAATTATTGGGAGTTTTGGGGCAATTAAGCAATGACAATCGGCAAGGGGAGTATTACATTACAGACTGCCCAGGTTTACTCAAGCAGCAAGGGAAGGTAGTCAAGGCTTTGGCGGTGCTCAAGCCATGTGAGGCATTGAGCATCAACAATTTGGCCGATTTGGCGGCTGTCGAAGCGGAGATGCGCAAGTGCCAATGAGAGAACTGAAGATCTTTAGCGGACGTGCAAACATCGATTTGGCTCGCAAGATCTGTGCGTTCCTGAATATCCCGTTGGGGCGGATTGCATTGAGCGATTTCCCGGACGGTGAAATTAGTTGCAAGGTCGAGGAGGATGTGCGGGGCCGCGACGTCTACTTGATTCAGCCGACCTGTCCTCCGGTCAACAAGAACCTGATGGAATTGTTGATCATGATCGACAGTTGCAAACG
>JAGQPD010000233.1 GCA_020426865.1 Planctomycetales bacterium | reverse complement strand
CGTTCTTATTCGCAACCGGAGAGAGCAGCACCAGCGAGCGTTTGGGACTGCCTTCGTTGTCCAGTTCGATCGGTTGGACGTGGCGGATTCGAAATCGCTGTTTTCGCAAAGCGTCGAAAAGCTTCGTTGAGGTTGAATAACTTGGCCCAAGCCACTCGGGGATCGCAACGTCAGCATGGATCGATTCTGGAACCCAGTTGCCTTCGTCAGTCCGGTGGACGATCAAACGTAATCGAGGCGTTGCGTCTTCACGTTGCTCGTAGCCGGGTTGGTCGGCAACGTCGAGCCGTTTTGGTATCGGATCGTTATCGCTCGGCGTCTTCGAGACAGCAGAGGAGTCCAGCATGCCAGCTTCGTTTAGTCCGCCGACATTCACCGGAAGAATGAGCGTCGGATCGCTAGCGAAGAGCGGCCCAGGATTGTCGATGAGATCGGCTAACGATTTGACGAAGATGTCACGTGTGAACTTGATTGCGACTGGCCTTTCATTGAGTTCTGGTCGATCTTTCACGACGTCCTTCAAGAATTGGAGGACATGTTTGCTATTTGTCGTTAGCGATTCGTGCGGGCGAACGCGGTGCTTCGCAAAAATTGGCTTGAGTGCCATTTCAGCATCGGGGCTGTCGGCAAGCAAATCCAACTCGGCCCGCCAAACAATCGTTGTTTGCGCCACTTCTTCAGAGATCCCGCGCAGCCACGGAGCGACGTCGGGTCGGCCGGGCATCTTCTCGGTAATGCTCGTCATACTCCAAGCGTCCAAGAGGATGTCGGTGAGTTCGACCGTTGTTGGTACGGGAGTATTTGCCGCTCTGATGACCGCGGAAATGCGCCCTTCGCGGTGCGCGGCATACGCGGCATCGTCAACTGCCAGTATATCTAGTTGTAGAGTGTGAGGCGAAAGCTTGACCCTCAGGTTCGCAATTGCTTGCGGGCTAACGTCTTCGCGCAATTCAGTCTCGAATAGATCTGCCGCTGCGATGCACGCTTTGTCAAAGTCAGTTTTCGGCTTCGGATCACTCTGACGGATCAGATGGACCTCGGCTTCTCCGAGCCCTCGGCGATTAACACGGCCAAGCCGTTGGATCATCGAATCTAATGGGGCTTCGTCGCACACCATGTGATCAGCATTTAGGTCGAAACCGACTTCACCGGCGCTTGTCGAAATCAGAAAGCACTCCCCAAGCGACGGGTCATTTTCGGGATTCACGAATCGCTGCATTACTGCACGTGCGTGTTGGGTTGGATCGTCGGGCTGCGTCACCAGTGTGTCGCGTTCAAGCCCGCGCATGGTCCCCGTCAACTGGGCAATCCTCGGTTCACGTGTGTTGTCCTTTTTGATAAGTGCTTTGCGCACATCATCGACTTGCTTGGGAGTCTTGACGAAGATGACGATTCGCGACGCAGGGTGAGATGATTCCAGTTCGCCGGCGACAGTAGCGAGTTGGTCGATGACCTTATCAGTGGTTGTCGTTGACAGAGACTTCTTCGCATTGAATCGGGTGATGATGTGATTTCGCTCGTCACCGGTGTCGGGGTCCGGATCAGGTTGAAGGTCGTATGTGCGACTGTTTGGATCGGTGTCAAGTCGGAACACCAATTCGCCGTCAGAATCGCCACTGGTCGCCGACATGCGAACAACCTTCATCGGCGACCCGTGACCGTTCTGAAACCGCGAGATCGACTTAATGAGTTTCTCGAACGGCTTTGAAAGGTGCGCCTCGTCGAGCACCAGCAGGGAATCCTGGCCCAACAGACCGGCTTCAAGCGGGCGTCGCTTGAAGGACGAGCGGTAACCGGAAAAAAGCAACCCCGATCCTACAAGGTCGACCGTTCCGATGATGATCGCTGGCCGAGACATGTCGCGTGACCATTCGCGGTTGTCCGCGAGTTGTCCACGAAGCGTAGAGATTGCAATAGTTGCCTCGCCGTTAGCGGTCGAATTGGCTCGAAGCTTGCACGCCCAGTCTGTTGCCTGATCGATAACTGTTCGCCGATCAACGACGTAAATCAGCCGGCGCGGAAGTTGCTTGTTCACTTCTCGCGCAATCAGCCAGATCGCCATGACCATCGTTTTGCCGAGGCCGGTTGGTAGATTGACAACGGCGGGCAATTCGTTTTTCGCAAAGTAGTCACGAAATAGCCGCACCTGCCAGCGTAATGGCGGGTATCCTGTCAGGTTTTGAAAGGCTGATTTGAATTTCTGGTCGTCCATTGTTCATTCGCCATCGTTTGCGTCCGAGTCTTCGGTGATGTTCAGTGCAAACCGGTGCGCGGCTCCTCATCCTGCAAATCTTGTTTACGTTCTGAAAGTTTTCTCACGGTTTTTTCTCCTTTAAGTCTGACTCGCCCCGGAAGGCTTCGAGGCGGAACTGGGCCTGACGGCGTTCGATCAGGTCGGTCGCTGGCAGGCCGGTTTGATAGGTTGCTACGCCGATCTGTTCCGCAGCAGCCGTCAACGCCAACCGCACTTGCACGCGATCCGCCGACTTGCACGGGACCAGGCCGATGGACGGCTTCTCGTGCGGCAGCTTGATTTGCTCGTCGAGCGCCGCGCAGTAGAACTGGGACCTGCCGACGTATTCTGGCTTGAATTTGCCCTTCGTCAAATCGACTGCGATCAGGCATTGCAGGCGGCGGTCGAAGAACAACAGGTCGACGTAGAACGTGTCGTTGCCGACAGTCAACGGATACTCTTCGCCGACAAACGTCAGGTCGCGGCCGAACTCCAGGAAGAAGTCGCGGAGGTTGGCGAGGATCGCGTGCCGCAGCTCTTGTTCGGAGTAGTCGTCCTGCAGGCCAAGGAACTCCAACACGTAGTGGTCTTTGAATGGCAGCAGGTCGCCTGACTCGGCGTCCTCTGGGAGGTACTACCACCGATCGCGAACGGACATTGCCATCGGAGAAATACCGCTCGGCGGGCATGTCACAACGCGAGAGAATCGCCGAATGATGTGACCACGACAGATTTAGAATGTAATTGCCGGCATTCGATCTGAATTCGGCAAACCGGCTTTGTCCAGACGGTGTTTGGACAGTCTCTTTCATGGCCATCATTGTACCTCCTCTCGGCTGGCACGGCAGTCGGCGGCGCGACGCAGGCTTTCGAGATAGGCCAAACGGAACGGTGCCCAATGTTCGAACAGGAACTGGGCTCGCTCGCGCCAGGCCCTTGCAGTCACGCGCCGGGTGGAGCTTGCTTTTGAGCGGAATGTGTTGAAAAATGGGTGTATGGTCATTCGCGGTCGAATAAAAAACGGTGTGATTGTACTGGACGACGCCCCAGCGCTCCCGGAGGGGGCAGAGGTAACGGTCGTCGTCCGGACGGGCGTCGCGACGACGACAGATACACGACCCGAGGAAAAGCAAGAGAAATTGCGCGAAGCGCTGAAGCGATTCGAATCTCTGCCCAACGAGAACCCCGGCGATGCATTTAGCGGTGCGGACCACGATCGCGTGTTGTATGGAGACGAATGATGGTCTTTGCCGATACCGGCGCGTGGTTCGCTTGGCTTGTTCCGGACGACCCCAACCACTCGTTGGTCGCGACCTGGATCGATGCGTGTTCCCAACCGCTTTTGTCTACTGACTACTGTGTCGATGAGACCTTGACGTTGCCCATGGGTGGAGTTTCACTGATTGCACGAGCAAGGCTGTGATCGACGAATTGGGGATCAAGACGGCGGTCGCCCTCGACACGCACTTTCAGCAGTTCGGTATCACAATCGCTCCTTAAGATTCACGCGGCTGATTTCGTTGCTCACTTCTTTGGTGCCATGGATCAATGCATCTCTTCCTGCATCAAGCGTCATTCCTCGTCCTTCATGGCAAACAGGCCGAGGCCGAAATGGATCGCATAGCCCAGTGCCAAGGGCAGCGATGGGGCGGGAAGCGGCCGATCAAACTCCAGCCGCAGTGCCAGGCCCATGTCGACCGGAGGCAGCGGCGGGTTTTCGCCTCGCCGGCGAACGCGGACGAAATGGCGGAACGCCTTTGATTCGTTATCAAGAATCTCGACCCGGACGGCCGGCGGCAGCTCGCGCGAAGCGAGTTCGGCGTTAACCTGGCCTTCGAGGCTGTTCTTCCCGGATCGTTTGACAAACCGCGGCGGGACGAACGGCGTGATACTCTGCCACACGCTCTTTTCGACCGATGCAGCCTGAAATGTAGCCCGGTCTCTCCGAGACCGGAGCAGAGTGTAGCCCGGTCCCTCGGAGACCGGGTCCGAATTACCGTTCTCTGTTGATTGCGAGTCTCGGAGAGACTCGCCTACGTGTGCGCCACTAGCGCTCATCGCCGACGAGCCGGAATGTCCCATCAGGCTTCGTGCGGAGCGGCCGATCGTTCCGTGCAGCGTTGTCAATTGTCCGGCCTCACCGACGCCGGCCACCGCGACCTGCAGATCGGCGACGCCCCCTTTGGTCCACGTCCGATCCAGCGAGCGAATGGCCGCCTGGGCTGCGGCGCCCAGGCCCATTTGGGCGTGGATCAGAATATGGTCGAGATGCCCGTCCCCATCGAGGTCCAGGGAGAGGACGTGCGCATGTTCGTGGCTCCCGTTTAGCGGCCGGCCGTTTTCATCCTTGCCGATCAACTCCGGGCAGTGCACGCGTTTTCCGCGAGCGACTTTGCGGACCAGCGCCGCATGAACCA
>JAGQPD010000232.1 GCA_020426865.1 Planctomycetales bacterium | reverse complement strand
TTGGGCCAAGTTATTCAACCTCAACGAAGCTTTTCGACGCTTTGCGAAAACAGCGATTTCGAATCCGCCACGTCCAACCGATCGAACTGGACAACGAAGGCAGTCCCAAACGCTCGCTGGTGCTGCTCTCTCCGGTTGCGAATAAGAACGTCGAGGAAGATCAGTCGCTTATGGAGCATGTTGGCGCCGTGGAGCGGGAAGCGGAGCGAATCGTCAAGGCTTTGCGGCTTGAAGAAAACGACCCAATCCGTACGGCTTTGCTGTTTGCCGCCCGGTGGCACGACGAAGGCAAAAAGGCACCGGTGTGGCAGCGGTTTGTCTATGCAGACGGCACAACGGGCCAATTCAAGGGTAAATCTTCAAAAACACGCGGTAGCAAGTCCCTTGGTGGCTACCGTCATGAATTCGGGTCGCTTATGTATCTGACAAACGGCACGGATTGCGAGCTACCTACTGACCCAGACGCGCGCGACCTTGCCTTGCATTTGATCGCGACGCATCATGGATGCGCACGGCCCCACTTCAGCACTCCGTTGGATCGGCGCTACTCGACTGCAGATTGCAACGCCGTACGTGCCGACACGATTCGTCGTTTCGCGAGTTTGCAACGGAAGTTCGGTTGGTGGCTGCTTGCCTGGTTGGAAAATCTGCTGCGATGTGCCGACTCGCTCGCGAGTGCAGATCAGGATTCTGAAGACGACCCCAATGACGCAAGCACGGAGTGAACGTGACATGAACGACAAACTAGCAAACATCAGCATCCCAGTCGATCTGACCAATCCAGGCCAGTTCTTTGCCTGCTGCGGGTTGCTGGAACTCGGCGACCGCGTCTCACCCGGTTCGGAAGGCTGGTTTGATCGGTCCGAGTTTCGCCTCTCGTGCGAATCGGAACTTCGAACACTTCTCGCCTGTTTGGTTCTTGATCCACCACTGCAACGGGCATTCATTTGTGACGACTTGCCCGTTAAACCAATTATTGCACCGTTGACGATTTCCTTTGACGGAGATGCGACCGAGCGCCTGCTGCTCGATTTCTGGGCGAAAACCAGCACAAAGTCTGGCAAGGTCGAAGCCATCGCAGCCGCGCCGTGGAATCTGTGGTCGGGTAACCAGAAGTCGCACGCTATTTGGCTTAAACTCCGCGACGAACTCCGCGTGCTACTCGCAGGCGATTCTATCTCTGGAACGCAACCATCGAGCGACAATGAACTTGCCAATCTGTTTCAGCAGACACGTGCCCTGACCGGCCGATTTGGCTTTGATTCTACGGCGGCTTGGAATGCGCAGGACGTTGGTTTTTCGCCAAATGACCAAGACTTAGCCGTTGAATCATCACCTGCAATCGAACTTCTGGCAGCAATTGGCCTGCAGCGGTTCATTCCCTTTGTTAAGAATCGTGTGATTCGGTATCAGCATTGGTCGCTCCCAGCCGGACCAATCATTGCCGCCGCGTTAGCGTGCGGCGGAATCGAACATAACGGAAGCCGATACGAGTTCGAGATTGTAAAACGCGGACAATATTCCGCTTTCAGCACTGCCCACCCCTTGAATGGAGAAAACAACTGATGTCGCAACCTGACCAATTCACGGATTTCACTAGCCTGCTTAAATCTGACGGTCCAATTGCACTTGTGATCAAGCAAGAACTTGCGCCAGACGACGAGGACGAAAGAACGATTTTTCCACCGACGTACCCGATGACATTCTTCAAGGGCAGAGTCCAACGGTTTGAGCACGGGGTGTATCGCGTCTCGGTCGAGTTGCCCCCGGATACGAAACGCGAGAAGGATGAAAAGAAGGACAACCAAAAGCCAGGATACCAAATCGACCGGTTTTCCGACGACGAGAATCTCTGCGAGATTGACAGCATCCAATCCCAGTCGAACCGGATTGAACCCCAATTCAAGACGATCAGAGATGGCAAGCTAGTGCCACAAATAACGATTGACGTGAAAGATGAAACAGTCAATCTTCTCGATGCTGGGCACCGCGCAGCGGATGCAGTTGTGCGAATGTCGTCACTTGCACCTGACTTTCACGATGCATGGACCGCAGCGAACAAAGGTGATCTATTCCCAATGGCGACCCTCGCGCCTACGACTATTGTGTTCGGTGCATGGGACTCTCGGTCAACGCAGGCGAAGCTGAAACGACTGATGAAGGCTCACATTAGAGCCACGAATGTACGCGAGCGCACACGTTCAGCCCAATACACGCCTGCCGCTGATTACGTGGGTCTTGGAGCAATAGGCGAAGATGTAAGCCAGGGCGAAGATGAGAAGAACAATCTTTCTCAAGAAGGAATGAAGCACGCTCTCAGCACTCAGACAGTTGGAGGCGTAGTCCTCACGGCGGACAGCCGGCTGACGCGTACGGTCAATGTGAATCTCGCGGCAATTCGTAAGCTCCGCGCGTCTGCCAGGACCGCACCTGTGGCAGAAGATGCGGACGAAGATGACAAAGATGCCGCACGAAAAGAAAAGTTGCAATTAGAAGAAGAGAAAACACGCGTTCTTCGGGAATACATTCTTGGGCTGACGCTAGTAGCAGCGTATTCGACGCCAGATCTTGACTTGCGCGAAGGCTGCAATCTTCAGGTCAAAGACCAGCAACAGGTCACAGTTTTCGTACAGGATCGACGGGAGCATGTGCATGAAATCCGAGTTTCAGCAGTCGAGGCATTTGCAGAGCACGCAGCGAAGCAGTTTTTTGAAGTGGCGAATGTTGATTTTGGCGACAAAGATCACCATGGAGTTTTCGAGTCAGGCGTTGCAGAGAAGTTCCTGTCAATGCCGACTGCTGACCGCGACAAAGTACGACGGCTTGGTCCAGTTACCCAAGTGACCCTTGCGCGATTCGCGTCTATGGGTAAAGACCCGTTAAAGGCAGTTACAGATGAGTTAAATGCTGTCAAGAAAGCTATCGGCAACAAACCTCGCGGCAAAAATGCGCAGCCGATCGTTAATATCGCCGCTTTTCAAAGCACCGCAGTTCTTTTGGAGGAACTTGCGGCAGATGACACGCTTCCAGACGGAATGTCGCCTCTTGTTGGCGAACTTGCAGACAAGGCAAAAGCGCATGATGACTCGCATGAGGCGCACAAGACCATAGTGGACAAAATCAAAGAGTTCAAGAAAGCGATGAAGAAATCGGAATCAACGGAGGCGTCGAAGTGAATCGCGTTGTTATTACGGTTCGGTTTCTTGACGATCGGTTTCACGGGTTGCTTGACCGTAACGGACCACCTGAATGGCCGCCGTCACCATTTAGATTGCTTCAATCGCTTGTCGCTGGCGCAGCAGGTCGCGGTGACCTTGTTGCCGGCGAGGATTCCGTCGAGAACTACAATTACACGAAAATCGGGAAAGCTCTGGACTGGCTCCAGCGACTTGCTCCGCCAACTATCGTCGCACCTCATTCTCATCGCGGACAAGCCATCACGCGATTTGTCCCGAACAATGACAGCGACAACCTGAAGAAGTTGAATAGGCAAGAACGACTGACGGCAAAGCCGACAATTCCCACACTGTTCCTTCTCGAACCGGACCAAAAGCCGGAAGTGCATTACGTCTGGGACATCAGCAATCTACACGATGTACCGTTCGATTCTATTCGGGATGCGGCAAGCTGCCTGACGTCACTCGGTTGGGGCGTGGACATGGCGTTTGCATATGCGCGCCTAGCTGATCAATCCATAGTCGAATCTCTGCAGGGCGTTCGCTGGTATCCGAAAGAGAATGCGTGGCGTAGCGTTGGGATGCTCCGCACACCGACATACGACCGTGAGACGCAGGAATGTACGCTTTGCGACCTCAGACATTGCCATCACACGGCGATAAATCGCATCGAGCATGGAAAGCCACTTAAAACGGTTGACAAGCCGAAAGTCTTCGACCGTGTGCTTTACACCAGCACCGAGCGGCCCATTGGTCGGCCGACGACTGTCTTCCGGCTGCTTGATGAGAACGACGAAATCTACCGTCACCCGCATGCCAAACTGATGCACATGGCCGCCATGGCGCGACACGTGGCGATCGAGCGCATGAAGGTGGACCCGCCGCCGTGGAAGACGGCAGAGGCTGAAGACTGGCTTGAATCGTTTGTTTGTGGTCACCGTGGCGCTGGTGAGCAGCACGAACAGATTTCTTACGTGCCCCTTCCATCGATTGGGCACGCGCATGCCGATGCACTCGTTCGCAACGTCATGTTGATCGCGCCGCTGGAATGTGAACGCGAGTTGGAATACGTCGCCCAACGACTCGATGGCGAAGAACTTCAGGCCGAACAGCTAGTCCGCTCAGACGGCATTGATGGGTATGGGCAGAACTCCCGGAGAATCTTTCTGGAGCGGATCACCCCACCGCGAGGCAAATTCATCGCCGAATACTATCTTGGCACGGCCAAAGTCTGGCACACGGTCACTCCCGTCATTCTCGACGGTCACAACAAGAAGTCGAAATCCGACAAGACCGAAGCAATTGCCCGGCAGACAGAAAAGCTGATTCTCAAGGCCCTCGCTCGTGCCGGCATCGAATCACCTTGCGAGTTTACTTGGCAGGCAATCCCGTATCTCAAGAATTGCCTCAGCACCCACAAATACAACCGCAACGGCCGACACACTGGTTACCATCGCCCCGCACACCTACGGACGCACACCGCCGTTCACGTCCGTCTCAACTTTACCGATCCAGTTCCCGGGCCGATCGCGATCGGCGCGGGACGGCATTGCGGTTTCGGATTATTTGCGATCAAGAATAATTAGGTTAGCTTTCAAAGTGACTCTGCGTCTACATCATCTCAGATTCTGTTCGCCGACACCGTTCGGGTTGTCTCGGAAGGCGGTTGGCACATGGCGGCTGGTTCCCGAACTGGCAGATGGCGCGGCCCGCAAGGGCTGGCAGGATGAGTATTTTTCTTTGTTGACCAAAGTCAACGTGCGAGAACTGGACGGCGTAGTCGGCACGGTGTCGCTACGTGACATAAATGGGGGGCGACGTTAACTACTTCCTGGCGATACGACGTTGACTACGGTCTATTGTCGCCGCGCCGTTTCGTTTTCGTCTATGGATCGTTCAATGAAGTTGATAAACTGAGATTACAAATCGGCTTGATCAGCGGTGAAACTCCCAGCCTGAAAGCGAGTGACCAGATGACCACAAAACAGCTTCAACAACGCATCGAGGCGATCGAGCGGGAATTGGCGCAACTCAAGGCACGGTTGGACAAGATGGATCCTTCCAAGCCTTGGTGGGAACGAATAGCGGGATCGTTCGAGGGAGACGCCGTCTACCAAAAGGCCATGAAACTGGGACGCAAATATCGGAAATCGCTCCGGCCAGGCAACTCTGGTCACAAAGATAATTGACAACGGATGTTCATAGACAACGAATGTTCATACTTGATTCAGACCACATGAGCTTGCTGGAATGGGGCGGCCAGGACTCCGCCGCGCTCCGCGAACGGCTCGCTGACTTGCCGGAAGATCAACTGGCGACCACGATCGTCTGCTATGAAGAACAAATGCGCGGCTGGATGGCTTACATCGCGCGGGCAAGTTCAATTAATCGTCAATTAGAGGCCTACCGGCGACTGCGGGCACATTTGGACAACTATCGGCAAATTCCCGTATTGGATTTTGATGATATTGCCGCCGAGGAATACCAACGGTTGCGGCGCACTCGCCTGCGGATTGGCACGATGGACTTGAAGATCGCCTCGATCGTACTGTCGCGTGGCGATACTCTGTTGTCGCGAAACATTGTGGACTTCTCGAAAGTACCCGGACTAAAGGTTGAAGACTGGACATGACGACTCAAACAAAAACTTCACTCGTGCTATCCGGCCTGGATGGGTCTAATCCGCTGGCGTTTCTCGCCGCGCTGGGGACGGCAAGGGTCCTCTCCATGGTCTACTCCGTCGAGTCCATTCGATTGGGCTGGCAGCTTGCCGCAGGGACGTGGCGGCCTGTTATTTCGTTCGCTGATTTGACCTCCGTCGGCGATGATCGCGTTAACGGCGACTCCAAATTCGACGAGTTTGAACTCGAACCGGCCACGCTCTGCGAAACCATGGCAGACTGGTTGTCATCCCCACCACAATTGTCACTGCTCGAATCGCAGGACCTGGGCGACAATCTGACGATCTCGCCGGAGGCCTTTCGCACTCTGGCGTCCGAACAGTTGGACCGTGCGTGCGAAGGAGATGCGTCATCCAACATCGCGCTCGCATTTCTCGCCGCATTCGGGACCGACGCGGTCCACCAGCCACATTCCAAAGACCGCTCGCTGATGCAGGACACGGCCCTGCGAACCATGAGCGGCGCCGGACACCAACATTTCATCAAGTTCATGCGCGAGATTATTGCGAACACGACTTCCACACATCTGTACAGTTCGCTGTTCCAACGCTGGACCTACGAGGACGACGGGCGCGGCATGAACCTCCGCTGGGACCCGATCGACGATCGCCGCTACGCTCTGCGATGGAAGAACCCCAGCTCCGATCCACCCACGACCATGCGCGGCGCCAATCGGCTGGCCATCGAAGCACTGCCCCTGTTTCCGACGGCACCGATCGGAAACAGCCTCCAGACCACCGGGTTTCGTTCCGCAAACGGCACGTTTTTCTGCTGGCCCATCTGGGACAGCGAACTGACTTTGCCCGTCGTTCAGTTTTTGTTGCAACGAACGCAATCTGAGACTGGTGACAACGCCTCCGCCGAGCGCCGAGCGTTTGGCATTTGCGCCAAATACCGCAGCCAGCGAATCACAATCGGCAAATTCCGAAATTTCACCCCGGGTACATCCGTTTGAACTTTGCATTCACGACGCAACTGCTAAAAAAAAGACCGACGGCCACGTCGGGCTTCGCCGCTGTCCCGCGAAAGGACTAATCAATCGTGAGAGTCGTCCACCACGAACAAGACAGTTCGCTACCGAATCGCAATCGGCTGCGACAGCATGTTGCACCGTCGCCGGTGCCGCGGTCGCAATCCGAGCGGCAGGTGACGACAATGCTGCTGGCGCTGACAGCGCCGAGTGGATATCAATCGGCGCTGCCGAGTGTGGCCAGGACGCTGCCGGAGGCGGAACTGGTTCATGCGGCGCTGGTCCGCAAAGTCGCTCGCGGAAAACGCGTGTATTGCCCAGAGTTAATCGGGAGGAATGAAGAAGGGCAGCCGCTAGACCGGCGCCACGAACATGCACATGTCCTACCCCTGGACCTCGATGGAGACGGGCACCTGGATCATATTCTCATCCATGCCAGAAGTGGCCTGGGCGCAGCAGCGCAAACGGCGATTCGGTCGCTGAATCGGACGTGGACCAAGGGAGGCGTCTGCGATCTCCAGATCGCCGTGGCTGGTGTCGGTGACGCCGGCCAATTGTCAACACTCTACGGGAAGAGTCACTACGGGAAGATCGGACGCGCCGCCCGGAGGCTGGTGGGGCGATCGGACTCGCCAAGTTCGACCACCGAAAAGACTGTCTGGCAGAGTATTACACCGTTCGTCCTGCCGCGATTCCTCAAACGATCGGGCAAAAACGGGCTCGAAGGTCAGGTCAGCGCCGAACTACAGTCGCGGGGACTGCCTCCCGCTATTCGCGTCGAAGTCCTCGAAAAAGAATCAAAGGCCTTACGCCATTTCGTGCGAGTTCGCCAGCGCGGCGAAAACCCGCCGTTGCCTCCGGTCGACATGGGCCTCGCATTGCGGCTGGAATTTGATCGGTCGCTCCCGGCCCGTTTGTTGCCCTTGGCGCTGGGCTACGCCAGCCACTTTGGCCTCGGCCTGTTTGCCATGAAGGAC
>JAGQPD010000231.1 GCA_020426865.1 Planctomycetales bacterium | reverse complement strand
CACAGGTCGCGATTGCACGAGGGTTATCTGGTGACCAGGATGTGTTGCTCGATCCCAACGCGATCCCGCCCGATTTTGCCACCGGCGTGATCATCGATCGCAGCGGCTTGATCCTGACCAACTACCATGCCATCGGGGACCCGCGGCAACATGACTATGCCGTGTGGGTTCACCGCCGAGGTTATCGTGCGGAGGTGCACGGGGCCGATCCGTACTACGACCTTGCAGTGCTGAAGATCGAAGCCCCCGAGTTGGTGCCGATCGAATTCGGTGATGCATCGCAGCTGCGAAAGGGGCAGTTTGTGATTGCATTGGGAAATCCTCTTGCGATCGCCCGTGATGGCAACTGCAGTGCCAGCTGGGGAATGATCAGCAACTTCGGCCGCAAGCCGCCACCCGAGCGCGGCACGGACGAGAACCCAGCCGGCAAGATAACCGTTCATCATTATGGGAACCTGATTCAGACCGATGCACGTCTGGAACTGGGCACCAGCGGTGGCGCGCTGTTGAATCTGCAAGGACAAATGATCGGGCTGACCAGCTCGTACGCGGCACTGCATGGTTACGAGCAGTCTGCCGGTTTTGCTATCCCCGTCGATGATGCGCTGCGTCGCGTCATCGACAAACTTAAGGAAGGCGATGAAGCCCAGTTTGGTTTCCTTGGCATTGCCCCCGAACAGCTGCTGGCCGCACATCGCGCGCGTGGTTGGCATGGTGTGCGGGTTGGACGGGTCGTCAATGCAACTCCAGCCGCAGCGGCTGGTTTGCTGGTCGACGACGTGATCACGCATGTGGGTGATCAACCGGTATTTGATTCCGATTCGCTGTTCCTGAACATTAGCCGCTTTGATGTGGGGCGGGAGGTTCCGCTGAGCGTTCGGCGAAAGAAACGCGAGCTCGTCTTAACCGTCCGTCTGACGAAAAAGTTCGTCGCCCATCCGCTGCCCGCGATTACCGCAACGGCCCCACCATCGTGGCAAGGAATTCAGGTTGACTATGCCACGGCGCTACCCCGATTCGAACAGCGGGCGGACGACGCCGATCCCCAAGGTTGTGTGGCGGTGACCGCCGTTGCGACCGATTCACCGGGATGGAAAGCCGGGTTGCGACCGGGGCACTTTATCAGCCATGTCGGGCAACGACGAGTGTCAACACCGACAGATTTCTTCGCGATTCTTCAGCAGCAGATCGCTACCGGCGAGCAGGTGACCCTGCAGCTGCGGGTTACGGTCGCTGTGAATGGACAGTTGTGGGTCTCAGTGCCCATCAACCGCTAAGACGCTCCCCTAATACACGGCGTTCTCTGCGGTTGCATTGACCGTAGAAGATAGGATCGGAAGAAAGGGTAGACCGCAGAGGGCGCAGAGAGCGCAGAGCTGTGGTTGGGTCGCAGGAACATGTCTGTCTGAAAATAAAAAAGTCTGCGCTCTCCGTGTTCTCCGCGGTTGCATTGACCGTGGAAGATAGGATCGGAAGAAAGGGTAGACCGCAGAGGGCGCAGAGAGCGCAGAGCTGTGGTTGGGTCGCAGGAACATGTCTGTCTGCAAATAAAAAAACTCTGCGCTCTCCGCGTTCTTTGCGGTTGCATTGACCGTGGAAGATAGGATCGGAAGAAAGGGTAGACCGCAGAGGGCGCAGAGAGCGCAGAGCTGTGGTTGGGTCGCAGGAACATGTCTGTCTGAAAATAAAAAAAGTCTGCGCTCTCCGTGTTCTCCGCGGTTACATTGACCGTGGAACAAAGGAATCGGAAGAACGGGTAGACCGCAGGGGGCTCCCAGAGCGCAATGAATTGTCGATTTTCAACAAATTGTTTATTCAGGACGAATCTGTTTGCAGTCGCCGCGGTCACTTAGGGAGCCTGTGGGGGCCGGGGATAATTACAAAACGGCCGCGATGCTAGGCCGTCGCAAGATGGCAATCTGTGCGATATGATGGTCGTTTCGTTTGGCTTCGACCCGTTCTTCCTCTTTCCGTTGGGGCGACCCAACCCGCAATAAATATGAAAACTGACGAATTACGCGAAAAGTATTTGACATACTTTGCTTCGAAGGGGCATCGGCGGTGTGCGAGCGATGTCTTGGTACCGACGTGGGATCCATCGGTATTATTCACACCGGCGGGGATGAATCCGTTTAAGGATCATTTTCTGGGGAAGGTGAAGCTGGAGTTTACGCGTGCGACGAGTTGTCAGAAGTGCTTGCGGACGGGGGACATCGACAACGTTGGACGGACGGCGTATCACCACACGTTTTTCGAGATGTTGGGGAACTTCAGTTTCGGGGATTATTTCAAGCGGGACGCGATCCATTGGGCGTGGGAGTTTTTGACGGAAAAGCGTTGGTTGGGGTTGGATCCGGAGCGGTTGAGTGTGACGGTTTACAAGGACGATGACGAGGCGGCGGAGATTTGGCACGAGGGGGTGGGGCTACCGACAATGCGGATCAGTCGCATGGAGGAGGACGAGAATTTTTGGCCTGCCAGTGCGCCGAGTCAGGGGCCGGATGGTGTGTGTGGACCGTGCAGTGAGATCTATTATCGGCCGGACCAAGGCAAAGAGGTAGAGATTTGGAATTTAGTGTTTACGCAGTTCAATCGTGTGGGCGATCCGCCGGACAATTTGCGTCCGTTGCCGAGCAAGAACATTGACACGGGGATGGGGCTTGAGCGAACGGCGGCGACGTTGCAGGGCGTATCGACGAACTATCACATCGACATCTTACGGCCGATCGTCGAGGCGGCGGCGGAAGTCTGCGGGATCGCCTACGATCCAGAGACGGAGAACGGTCGCCGGTTGCGGCGGATCACCGATCATGTGCGTGCTTGCACGTTCGCGATCCATGAGAACGTCTATCCGGGACCGAATCGCGAGAAGTACGTCGTACGGCGATTGCTGCGCCGTGCCGTATTGGATGGCCATCAGATTGGTGTACGAGAACCGTTTTTGTGTCAATTGGTGCCGAAGGTCGCCGAGATGATGCGTCAGCCGTATCCCGAGTTGGGGGAGACGGTCGAGCGAGTGCAGGGAGTGATAGAGAAGGAGGAATCGACATTCTTTGCGACAATCGACGGAGGTTTGGAGCGGATTGAGCGGAGCTTTGACACGATGCGCCGCGACAATCGCGTGCGTGTGGACGGAGCCGTGGCGGCAGATCTCTATCAGACCTTTGGCGTGCCGCCGGAGTTGTTTGAGTCACTGGCGGCCGAACGGAATCTGACCTTCGATTGGGAAGGATATCGCGAGGCGATGGAAGAGCACGGTCGGATTTCAGGGGGCGACCAACAGGTGTTATTCAAGACGGGGGCCCTGGAGTCGCTGAAGAAAGCGCTGCATTTGACCGATTTTGTCGGCTATGAGGCGACCGAGACCACCGCTGTGGTCAAGGGGATTGTCGCGGGTGAATCACCTGATGATCGCTTGTGCGACCAGATGGATGAAATCGGGCACGAAGCCCCAGTCCGGATCGTGCTCGATCGAACGCCGTTTTACGGTGAAAGCGGCGGACAGGTAGGTGATACCGGAACACTCAGCGGCGATGGCATGTTATTCGATGTGCTCGACACCAAGAAGGACGGCCAGATTGTCGTGCACCTGGGACATTTGCGCAAAGGAGTCATTCGCGAAGGGATGACGGTCACTGCCAGCGTCGATGTTCCACGACGTCAAGCCATTCGCCGTGCCCATTCCGCAACTCACATCTTGCACTATGCCTTGCAGAAGAATCTGGGGTCACATGCCCAACAGCAAGGTTCTAAAGTCGATAATGACTGGTTGCGATTCGATTTCACGAACCTTGCCCCAGTGTCCGACGATCAACTGGTCGCCATCCAGCACGACATCGATGATCGTATCGAGGCTTGCGAAGCCGTGAAGGCGGAGATTCTCCCCTTGGCAGACGCTCGCCAGGCCGGCGCGATGATGCTCTTTGGCGAAAAATACCCCGATCCCGTGCGGATGGTGTCGATGGGGACGTTCAGCAAGGAGCTCTGTGGTGGCACGCATCTCCAGAACACGGCGGAGGTCTTGCAGCTGGAGATCATCTCCGAAGAAGGTGTCTCCGCCGGAACTCGACGGATCGTAGCCCTTACTGGGACGCGCGCCCAGGAACACGCCGGTCGCACGAAAGCCGAACTCGACACGGTTGCCAAGTTGTTGAGCGTTTCGCCTGCGGACGTGCCAATGGCGGTGGGCCGTCTGGCTGCGACGGCCAAGCAGCTGAAGAAGCAACTCACGTCGGGGGCGGCAGCTGCACTTCCCTCTGACGATACGAAACAGCGGGCCCGTAAGGTTTCCAACGAAGAGGTGACGCCGAAGCAGCTGTTGCGACAAGCAGCGATGATATTAAATGTAGCACCGTTCGACGCGGCCGACCGTGTGCAAGGGATGTTGGACGAGGTGGAGCGGATGCGAGAGCATGTCGCTAAGTTGGCTGAGTGCGAGGCATTGTCGGCCGATACGCTGTTAGAAAAAGGAGAACTGCTAGGCGGCTCGACGGTCGTCATCCGCGAATTGCCGGGGGCAAATCCCAACCTCATGCGGCAGCTGATCGATCAGATTCGCAAGAAGACGTCATCGAGTGCCGTGCTGTTCTTGACGGGAGAAGGGGATGCCAAAGTCGTGTTGGTGGCCGGAGTCAGTCGGGACTTGGTAGAAAAAGGGATGAGTGCCGGGAATTGGGTACGTGAAGTCGCCAAGGTCGTCGGTGGTTCTGGAGGCGGGAAACCCGACATGGCTCAGGCGGGAGGCAAGGACCCCTCGAAGATTTCCGAAGCGGTTGTGTTGGCCAAGCAGTTTATTAGCGACGCGCTTAGCTAGCACTTGCCGTCAGGATCGGTACAACTGCGCCAGTTTTCGCTGGGTCTGAAAATTTTGTGCGAAAACTCATGCTGGAATTCAAGGTAAATTTGTCGATAGAAGACGTGACGAGTGCGGTGCTTAGGATGGGCCGAGCTGAGGCGAATTCGATTGGCGGGTGTGGCTATTCGATCTGGTCGTGAACCTTATTCTGTGGGGTTTGTAGGTTCGTCGCATTCTCGAGGGCGAATTGACCGCGTTCCCATCTTTTAACCGCCGAAGGTATGCCCATGATTAGCGAAGCCGTTGTGACTAACAAACTTGAGAGTCTCGTCGCTGCAGCGATCGAAAAGACCCCTGAATTGGCTCGCCGTCATTTGCGTTTCGAAACTCAGGATGGTCACGTTACGCTCCGTGGTTCGGTCGCGACGTACTTTCAAAAGCAGGTTGCCCAGGAAACCATCCGCCGGATCGACGGAGTAGCAGCCGTTAGCAATGAACTGGAAGTGGTTTGGAGCTAAGCGGCGAATCGACAGACGTCCGAATTTGCCTCTCTATCCTTCCCCGCACCCTCGTTCCATCCTGTCCGCTGCTAAGAATTCGCATGCCAATGCGGAAGCTCCAGCGTCGTTCTGGGCCTCGTAGCGCCTGACGGCAGATTTGTGCCTGCCTAATCAGCTCCTGCGATCACGTTGGCGCGAGACGGGATTGTCACTTATTCGTTGCGTAGCGTATACTGACCTGCTACGCCACGATTGCGGCGTAACCGAAGGCTCACGCTATGGAGAGGACCATACACGATGCGCAACGAATTCACAGCCATCGTTGAACATGATGATAAATGGTTCGTCGCGTATTGTCCCGAGATTCCTGGAGCGAATGGTCAGGGATCCACACGTGATGAGGCTTTGGAAAGCCTACGTTCCGCCATCGCATTAATTCTTGATTACCGGCGCGAAGATGGGCTTCGTGGAATTTCCGCGGATGCAGATCGAACCGTGGTCACGATAGAATGAATCGCTCGTCTCTTCTCCGTCATCTTCGCAAGCATGGCTGCTGTTTTGAAAAGGGAAGGCCGATCGCACTCGCTCTGGACGAATCCTAGCACGGGCGACGTAGAAGCGATTCCAAGGCACACGGAGATTCAGGACAATCTGGCACGAATGATCTGTCGTGGTTTGAGCGTTCCTGATCCAAGACAGTCTACTTAATAGGTGCAAACGCGATCTCGCAATGAGGTGACCCGTGCCGAAGCGGCGAAGGCCGCCGGCAAATGGGAAGATGATCTTGGCAGCATGATGAGGCAAGCAGGGTGGGAGAAACAACTTTCCATTGGGACGACTGTAGTACTGCAGATTGATCGGAGGAGCGTGCTGGTTCACGAGCCGACGGCCGCACGATGCATGTAGATGATGGTGACAAGTGTTGCCGCGGCGGCTAAGGCGATGGAGATGGTTGCTGCCACATACATGCTCTTGATGTTGAGGACCGCCAGTTGTGGAGACGTCGCTACATAGACGACGGGTACGACTTCGCCAATATCGTAGTCTTTCCGCGATTTCCCGATCTCGCCGTCCACTTCGTAAACCGTATTTCCGACGCGGTAACGGAAGATTGGCACATACATGGTCTTACGTTTTGCGCGGTAGGTTCGATACCGCGCAATGACGCCGCGAGTGTGCTTGCCACTCGCTTGCAGGTGAATTGCGTAATAAAGACTCAGTAGAGACGCGACCGTCGCCCCAAACGCGAAGAGGGCGGCAAACGTGGCGATGACACTAGACGTTGTTATGCCGACATGACGTATCGTGAAATTGCCGATTCCGAGAACGACGGCAATCAACGTAGTGCCAAAAAACAGATATGTCAACGAAAACTGACGTTGACGCAGTGGCGCAGCGGGCGAGAAAATCTTAGCTGCAAGCAGTTCTTCAATATCTGAGTCGTCAAGTTCGACATTTTTTCGTTGCTGCACGCCGCGATGGCCGGGCACCAACAGCACCACAGGCCGTCGGCAGTGTGGACAGGTTGACCGTTGGGCGGATCGATTGCGAGCATGACGCGACGACTGATAGCAGAATGGGCAGCGGAATGTGAAAGCTTGTTCGCTTGCAGCCGGCCGATCGATCATGGCATTCACGCACCTCTGCCAGGCTCGACATTCCCAGCAACATTGCTTGGCTCACCTACCTTGTCTCATCTACCTTATCTCACCTACACAGTATAATAATAGTATCCTGGCAGGACACAAGGTTAAGGTGACTGGGCGACAGCGGAAGTGACGTTTTTTGCGCAACGAATTTCGCATGCCACCCCGTTTTGTAACTGGATTTTTGACAGCCCGGGCTTCCGGGAGCGGGGGAAATCTTGAAGCTTGGCGAAGCATCATCGAAGTCTTCTTCAAGTTCTGCCATGCGATCGAACTTGTCTTCTGGGGGCGTTAATTTGTTCGGTGGGGACGCGGACCCCATGGTCCCAAATCAGGGTTTCTTCCGACGCGTAATCCGACGCGCGTTGTGGACACTCGTGCCGATGCTGCTGCTGATGTTTCTGGCGGGTGCGATTCCCTATTGGTGGGATCGTCAATCGCACCAACTGCTATTCGAGCAGAATACGGAACATTTGTTGAATTTGCAGCAGGCGATCATTGAGCAGGAGATCCGCACGGTCGTCTCGGACGTGCGGTACTTGGCGCGTCAGCAGGTGTTGATGGATTTTCTGGAGGACGCGGCGGCAGTGCGTGGCACGTTGGAAGGCAACTATATCAAGTTTGCCGAGGAGAAGGGGTGGTACGACCAGATTCGTTTTCTCAACCTGGAAGGTCGCGAAGAGATTCGCGTGAACTACCACGATGGGACGCCGCAGGCGGTGGCGGAGTCAGATTTACAGCTGAAGTCCGATCGGTATTACTTCCAAGACACGCTGCGATTGAACGATACGGAGACGTTTATCTCGCCGCTGGATTTGAACGTCGAGCATGGCACGATCGAGCGACCACTAAAGCCGGTGATCCGGTTTGCTGTGCCAGTGACTGACTTCCATGGTGACCGTCGCGGCGTATTGGTTTTGAATTATCTTGGTGACAGGCTGTTGCGACAGCTGGATAATGCTGCGGAATCGTTCCCCGGAGGATGTTGGTTAATCAATGAGCGAGGATATTACATCCGGGGGCCGCGGTCGGAATGGGAATGGAACGACGTTCTGGGAAATGACGAGCACGCATTTGCGACCGATTATCCGCAGGCATGGCAACGTGCTTCCGGTCGTGGGCCGGCACAGTGGTTGGCATCGGAAGGCCTGTTCACGATTCGCGTGATTCACACACACGTAGCCGCGGCAACGCGACCGCACGCCGCACCGGATGACGTGGCCGTCCGTGCGGGTCCGAAGCTGATCCTGGTCGCGTTCGTGCCGATCACCGTGCTGCGACGAGACTCGGATCGGCTTTTGCGGCAATTGTCCTGGATGGGTGGTCTAGCGGCAGCGTTGTTGTGTGTCCTGTCGTGGGTACTGGCACATGCGGCAGAACAGCGTCGAGGGCATTTGCAGCAACTGACGATCGCGCGCGATCAATTGCGTGGACTGGCGTCGCGATTGATTACGGCTCAGGAGGAAGAACGCCGAAAGCTGTCGCGTGAATTGCACGATGATTTGGGGCAAATCCTAGCGTCCGTTGGGATGGACATCGAGCTGGCACAGAATGTCTCCGAAAATGAGCGGTCGCAGTATTTGACACAAGCTTTGCAGGGCGTGCGATTGGTTTCCGATAAGGTGCGCCAGACAGCTGCCGACGTCCGTACATCGTTATTGGATGATATCGGTCTACGGGCAGCAATCCAGGAACTGCTTGCCGACTTTGAAACTCGCTACCAATTGCGATGCCACGCCAATCTGGACGTGAATGACACCGTGGTTTCCGAGGATGTCAGCGAACACGTATACCGGATTGTGCAAGAGTCGCTGACGAACATCGTGCGGCACGCCGGTGTTCGCGAGGCGCGACTGGATGTGCACATTGACGCGACTCAGATAAAATTGACCGTTGCCGATGAGGGGAGCGGAATCGTGCGTTCTTCGAGCGAACGTCAGGGGTTGGGCTTGATCGGCATCCGTGAACGTGTCGCGCTCTTGCGTGGCACGTGTGAGATCCGGTCGGCAGCGGGGCAGGGGACCGAGATCACCGTGGTCGTACCGTTGCCACAGCTGCGATCCGTGCCTTGACCTTGGGCTCAAATTTGGTATACCGACGGCGAGTGTGATGTTATGAGCGTTTTACAACCTATTCGAGTCGTTTTGGCCGATGACCACGAGATGGTGCGCCAAGCGTTGGCACAGATTCTTGATCGGTCGGAGCAGATGAAGGTCGTAGGGCAAGCGGCCAGCCCGGGCGAGCTCGTTGAAGCGGTACGCAAACACCGGCCGGAGGTGGTCGTACTGGATTACAGTATGCCAGGCGGCGATGCCGTAACGACGATCCAAGAACTGCTGACATTCGATGACAAACTCAAGATTCTCGTGCTGACCATCCACGAAAACATCCACTATGCCGTGCGGATTATCGAAAGCGGTGCTCATGGATATGTCGTAAAATCCGCGGCGATGTCCGAATTGATTGCCGGCATTGAGGCAGTACGCCAGGGCGAAACGTATGTCTCTCCCAAGGTCTCGCAACACGTTTTTCAGCATTTGCGGAGTGGCAAGCAAACGGCCGGCATCAGCCAGCTCTCGGCACGCGAGCAGGAAGTACTCAGCATGCTCGGCGCTGGGTTCGGCATCAAGGAATGTGCGGCTCGGCTGAAGATCAGTGTCAGTGCGGCCTCCACCTATCGAGCTCGGCTGCTAGAAAAACTTGGGCTGAAAACCACGGCAGAGATCATTCGCTTCGCGATCGAAAACGACCTTGTCGGGTGAACGCCAGTAGCTGGATTCCTACAAGTTTTTCGGGACGATTCTACATACGGCTGCAATTCTTCCGATTCTACTGGTTGGTACGTGTGATTTGTTGATCAAATCGAAAGGCCAGCCAGGAGGCACAACGTTTGAATCGCCCAGAGAACTTGATGATGCAACGAACCAAATTAACACATAGTCGATCCGGTAACGTAGCTACGGGATTTACGCTGATCGAATTGCTAGTCGTAATCGCCATCATTGGTGTGCTGGTGGCGTTGCTGTTGCCCGCTGTCAATGCCGCGCGCGAGTCGGCACGTCGGACGCAATGCTCCAACAATATTCGTCAAGTTGGATTGGCGATCATCAACTATGAATCGGCGACTCGTTTCCTGCCACATTCGGGGCAAGGTCTAACCGATGACGTGCCCCCCAAAACCGAATTTAACCCACAGTCAACCTTTGCGTTGATCCTGCCGTACTTGGAGGAAGGAACGACCTATGCATTGATTGACCAGAAAGTGCCTTACAACGCCACGGAATCCAACAAACAGTTGGCCAAGACAGTGGTCCCCAGTTTTATCTGTCCGACGAACGGACTGCGCGCCCAGCCAGTCGATACCCTGGGCTTCGCTTGTGTGGACTATGGCGCCACGATCCATTGCAATATTGATCCCGAGACCGGCCGTCCTAGCTCCTCGGCCGTGATCCTTGGAGCACTCGGGCTGCGGCCGCGACGAATTGCCACCATCAAGGATGGCACCAGTCAAACGATCTTGATGGCCGAAGACACCGGCCGAAACGAAGAAATGGATTCGCTCTATATCGACCCCGTGGAGGGTGGTGTCCGCAAGCAATGGCGATGGGCGGACCCAGACAACGCCTTTGGTGTTTCATGGACGGTTAATTTCCACCTCAGTCCATGGGGTGGTCCCGCGGAATGTCCCTGGCTGACGATGAACTGCGGTCCGAATGACGAAATCTTCAGTTTCCATCCTGGTGGTGCGCATGTCGTGATGGGGGATGGACACGTGCAACTGTTGGGCGACGGCGTTCATCACCGCGTGCTGCGCGCCCTCGTCAGCCGCGCCGGTGCGGAGATACTGGACGGCAGCCATCTATAGTTGTTTCAACGTTCACGGCAACGCCCATGCGTTGTGTTGACCTGGCCACCTTTTGTAGCTTCGCCAGCGGACACTTGTCGGCGATTGGTCCATCCCTTACGATCGGGGGCACTGATCAAGTTTGGGACCATCTTCGAGAAGGATCAACATGCGAATCGTACGATACCGAAATGCCGAAGGCAGCGCTGTTTATGGCGTCGAGTCGTCGGCCAATCAAGCGCGGCGGATCAAAAGTGAACTCTACGCGTCGCGCGACGGATGGCAGATTGCGGCGGAAAATGAGCCGATTGTTGAGCGTCTGGCCGCGGTTGATCCGGTGAATATTCTCTGTATTGGCCTGAATTATCGCGAGCATGCGACCGAATCCGGCATGGAGTTTCCCAAAAACCCGGTATTGTTCATGAAGCCGACCAGCTCCGTGGCGGCTCCCAATCAGCCGATCTTGATTCCCAAATGTTGCGACGCGGCAGGAGAGGTCGACTACGAATGTGAGCTGGCAGTGGTCATTGGCAAAGCCGCTCACAATGTCTCCGAAGCCGACGCCTTGGATTATGTTTTCGGCTACACGTGTGCCAACGACGTGTCGGCACGCAAATGGCAGATGAACGGCGGCGGGAATCAGTGGATTCGCGGGAAGAGCTTTGATACCTTCTGTCCGCTCGGACCCGTCCTCGTAACCGCCGACGAGATTCGTGATCCTCAGGGGCTGGCCATTCGCACGATCCTCAACGGCGAGGTCGTCCAGGATCATACGACTGCCGACATGATCTTCAGCGTCCGACAGTTGATCGCCTACCTTAGTCAAGACGCGACCCTCTTGCCCGGCACTGTGATCCTCACCGGCACGCCGCAAGGCGTGGGCTTCGCCCGCAAGCCACCCTTGTGGTTGAAGGGCGGTGATCACGTGGTCGTCGAAATCGAAGGGATCGGGAAATTGGAAAACCCCGTCCAAGCGGCCTAGTCCGGAATTCGGTCGACGCGGATCACCTGTTCCCATCGAAGTCAGGCATCAAAGTCAGAAGGGCTTTGCCTTGTACTTTGGAGGTCGGGGTGGGAAGAATACCAACGCAGCGATTACGGCCACGCCGAACAACGTGTATCCAAGCGTAAACACCCACGGGTCGGCGTCGAAAAACATCGCATCATGCAGCAGATTGGCAACGAACCCGCCGGTGTAGGTTGTCTGACCCGCCAGTCGTCGAAGCTTGTTTTCCCAAATCGTTAGCGGGCACGTGACGCCACACCACGCTTCGGCAACTACCACCGCAATCATCAATAGGTGAAGGACACGAAACCAGAAGTTGCGAATCCAATTCCAACGCATCGCCGCGCCGACAATTGTCAGCGCAAGACCCACAATCACAAACGATACATACGCAAAATGTACCGTCACGACCAGATCGGCAAGGATAAGATAGATTAGTCTCATGGCGATAACTACGATCCAGCATCGCGGAGTTTTATTCCCACGAATTCTTGGTGAACAAGAACCGGTCGAACAGTCGATCGTGTCACATGCACAGATGGTACGATGCACAGACTGGTCGCTGGATCAGCGAGGATCCGATCGGGTTCGCGGCTGGGGATGCAAATCTGACGCGGTATGTAGGCAATGCGAGTGCAATCAACGTTGATCCGTCGGGCCTAGTCAGCTCCGGGCATCACTTGTTGCCGCAGCAACTTTGGGGGAATATGTTGACGTCGGCCGCCCAGAGGTTCAACCTGAGTTTGGACGAATTG
>JAGQPD010000230.1 GCA_020426865.1 Planctomycetales bacterium | reverse complement strand
ACAACCATGACAACGAATGATGTCCGCGCTGCTGCGGTAGAGACGGGGACACGCGACACGAGCCGTTTACGTCTTGAAGGTAATGGTTCGAATAGTGTTGCAGCACAATTGCATTGGATATTTCTGATTGCCAGCTTGGTGATCCTGTTTGCTGCTCTCGCACTTCGCCCCCCCACGCAATCGCAATTGAGCGTTCCAGGGTCGCACCTGGCGATGCCCGAACTGTGCATGTCGCGCCGGATCATTGGACTGTCCTGTCCCGGCTGCGGACTGACGCGAACGTTCGTAAGTCTCGCCCACGGTCAATGGGAGGCAGCTTGGCGCTATAACCCAGTGGGAATTCTGTTGTTCGTCGCGGTCGCCTTTCAAGTCCCGCTGCGTATACTCCAATTATGGCGCATTGGTTGCGAAAAACCGCCGATCGACCTAAGGTGGGGTTACGGCATCATGATCGCCATTTGCATTGCGCTGTTCGTGCAATGGATCGTCCGATTTTCGCTGGGGACACTGCCGTAACGAGCTCACGGAGATACAAGGATGAAGCAAATCTCGATCGCTAACGGCTCTGTATTGAATGTGCACGACGAGGGACGCGGACCAATCTTGTTACTTGTCCACGGATTTCCGTTGGACCATTCGATGTGGGACGGGCAAATCGCTGGGCTTGCCGATCGCTTTCGCGTGATTGCCCCCGATCTCTCCGGGTTTGGCCGAAGCACGTTTCGCACGGACTTTGATCAGCAATCGCCCGTCACGACCATGGAAACCTTCGCCGATGAACTGGCCGCATTGCTCGACGCCCTGCAGGTTCAGCAGAAAATTTCGTTGTGCGGATTGTCGATGGGCGGCTACATCGCCTGGCAATTCTGGCGCCGCCATCGCCGACGTTTGGACAAACTCATCGTGTGCGATACCCGTGCTGTCGCCGACCCACCGGAAGTAGCACGCGGCCGGCAGCTGATGGCGCAGCGAGTCCTCGAGGAAGGTGCGGCACCGGTTGCGGAAACCATGCGTCCCAAACTGTTTGCTGATGCGACGCACAACCGGTCACCCGCAATCGTTGCGCAGACCGTGCAGGTGATGCTCGATACGTCGCCGTTGGCAATCGCGGCCGCTCAGAATGGGATGGCACAGCGTCCGGATGTGACGAGCTGGCTACCACAAATCGACGTTCCCACATTGGTCCTCGTGGGACAATCAGACGTCATTTCGCCCGTAGCGGAAATGAGAGATATCGCTGCAGCGATTCCTCGGGCTGCGTTTGTTGAAATCGCCGGCGCCGGCCACATGGCGCCTTTGGAAGATCCCGCCGCAGTCAACGCAGCAATCGCTGCTCATTGCGCCGGATAGCATCGACACCGGACCCTACAGCACCCACTATCATTTGCCAAAAAACATCATCCTGCCCCTCATCATCCTGCCTTCCCTCCGGCGCCGGGAAATAGGCAGCACGATCGGGGGTAGGTGGCTCAAGGCAATCGAAACTGCGATTGCACTTTCACGATCGCATAATCATCAGGGAACGTGTGAAACGATTTTACCGTTACACGTCGCTGTCGCGATTCGATGTTGATGTAGCTGATGGCCCCGAGTGCCATGCGGCCGCTCGAATCAAAGCGTTGCAGCATGCTATGTTCGGAAACGTCGGCGGTCAGCTGTTCCTGGAAAGCCCAAAAGAACGCTGGTTCGACTGGTTCTAGCTGGAACGCCACTTCGTACGTCACACCTCCGCGACAATCCAATCGATCTTTTTGTTTGCCGTGCAGGCGCCATTTCATCATCCGCCGCTTCTCGGGCAACGGATGATTTGCCGCCGAGGCAACTTCGGTGAGCGTCAGCCCATCATGTCGCCAGGTCGCCACGTGCCCGGCATTGGTAATGTCCACTGTGATTGAATAGTCCGCGCGCTCGATCGTGCGCGACTGATGGACCTTGAAGAGTTCCGGATGAACGGCGCGACCGTAAACTTGAAACAGTAGTTCTGTAACTTTCGGACGAACTATCAACACAGTACTTCACCCTCGTTGAAACGTATATGGATCAATTATCGGCTTGCGCCAAACCGACATTATAGTAACGTTGTTCGAAGGTCACAAACACACTTTTCTTTTCTTCGCGCCGAACGAAAAATGGGGTTGACAAAGCCGTCGTTCGACATCCAATCCCACGCTAGCATTCTTCCGGGAGTTGCAGCAGCGAACGGGAGGGGGCGGCGGTGTTCCGTCCGACCGGCAAGTCAAGTTGACGTGGCGTTTTCAGCTACTGTAGAAGAGCCCAACGAGCAGGTCGTACAAGGCATGTGCACCGACGGTGATCCCGAAACCGCGTCTGACGAACAGCACGCCGAAGAAGATGCCAGCGAGGAAGCGAAACGTGAAGCTATACCAGGCGAATGCTTCACCGAAACCCGCGAAGGCTTGAAAATGTGCGGCGGAAAAGCAGATGCTACTGACACCAATCGCTGCCCAGAGACTAACTCGCGGCGACTCGCCCCAATGAAACAACACGTTACCAATGGCAGGAATCAGTAACAGTCGAAACAGGAGTTCTTCGTAGATGCCTGCGCCCAGAAATCCCAACAGGTGTGCGGCGGAGGCGCCTGAACGGCTAGTGGCAACTGTTGTGTCACAAGCAGGAGCGCCAATATCAGCTAATACGGCGGCTACGATTTGAGCGATGACGATCAGTGCGATACCGAACGCGGTGGACTCCATCCACATCAGCGAAAAGATGCTTGGCGTCATCCGCCACTTTTCACGCAGCACATGATGCCAGGCCAATAGCAGAGTAACGGTCAATGACGGCAGCAGAAAATACTGTCCGAATCCAATCAAATCGAGAGCCATCCGCAGCCAGACATCGACGCCGTTGCGCATGGCGTCGGGCCCGAGTATCAAAATACCGACCTCGTAGGCAATCAGCATTGGGGCGATAAACACGAGGCTCGCTAAGGGGCGCGACGAGACTGTCCAATAACAAACCGGGTTGGTCGTGCCATCACAGACCTGTTCCTGCTGATTGTCCGCGTCGCCAATAATATTTAACAGTCCTTCCGCCATCGCCTTTGTCCCAGATGCGCATCCGTCTCACTTGGCCACCTTGTTGGCTCTCGTTATATTTCGGAACGAGCCAGCTTGAATCTCAGTCGTACCGCGAGTCGACCGATTATGACGATATCGCTGGCCACTTGGCATCACTCTGGAACGTACGTGGCGGTTGGAATTGTTATCATAACCATCACTTTTATCGCGACCATCACATTATTCTGATCCATGACATTACACGAAGCGTACGATCGACTTTGGAATGCCTACGGCCCTCAGGGCTGGTGGCCCGGCGAGACAACGATCGAAATCGTCGTCGGAACGATTCTCACCCAAAACACAAGCTGGAAAAACGTTGAGCGGGCGATCGAGAATCTCCGCGATGTCGGCCTGTTGGATTCTCAACGGCTCCACACGATCGATATCGACGAACTGGCCGAGATCATTCGCCCTGCCGGCTACTACCGCTTGAAAGCGAGGCGTTTGAAGAATCTATTGCAGCTGGTGCATACGCAGTACTCCGGCCAGTGGCAGGAGCTATTTTCGCTTGATACAAATTCGTTGCGTGAAACATTGTTGTCTGTCAATGGCATCGGCCCGGAGACGGCCGATTCGATCGCCCTTTACGCAGCAAATAAACCGACGTTCGTAATCGACGCCTACACGGCCCGCGTGCTGAAACGGCACGGTTGGATTGACTTCGAGGCCGGCTACGTCGAGATGCAAGAACTGTTTCACGACCAACTGGAACAGAACGTGTTGCTGTTCAACGAATACCATGCTTTGATCGTCCGCGTCGGCAAAGAACACTGCGGTACCCAACCCAAATGCAATGGCTGTCCCCTGCAGGAGCTGTTGCCCGAGTCGGGCGTGCAAACGGCCTAGAACAGTCGCAGTTGACCGCTCGAATCGACCGGTGGCCGAAACTGAGTTGCATCCAGCGGGGGCCAGTGGCGATCAAGTCGGTATTTCGCCGCGAATACCTGAAACGTATTTGCAATCTGCTCAGCGATCGGTCCGGTCCCTCGCATCCGGCCACCAAACTGCGAACACGACATGTTGCCGTCACGAGTCGCCTGGATCCGGCCGATGATTTTCTCGGCACTCGACGGACGCACTCGCCGCAACCAATCGACAAAGATCGGTTCTACTGCCAACGGCAACCGCAGCAGAATGTACGATGCCGAAGAGGCGCCGGCTGAAGCGGCCGCGGCAAGAATGGCGGCCATCTCGTGGTCGTTTAGACCTGGTATTACGGGACCAACAACTACCGCCGTGGCAACTCCTGCGGAACTCAAGCGTTCTATTGCCCGTAATCGCGCCGACGGTGTACTCGTCCGCGGCTCCAGCGACCGTGCCAACTCGTGGTCAAGCGAATTGATACTGACAGCGACGCTCACCGTATCGCAGCTCGCCATTTCGCGAAGAATATCCGCATCCCGCACGACGAGTGCATTCTTGGTGACGATTCCGATCGGCTGCCGCGCCTCGGACGCAACTTGTAGACACCCCCGCGTCAACCGAAAATGTCGCTCAGCCGGTTGGTAACAATCAGTAACGCCTGACATAGCGATTAACTCAGGTTGCCACGCATCGCGTGCCAGCCAATCGCGGAACAGCCGTGGCGCGTCGCGTTTGACCATCACCTTCGTTTCGAAATCCAATCCGGCATCGAAACCCAAGTACTCGTGCGTCGGACGTGCATAGCAATAGGCACACCCATGGACACAACCACGATACGGATTCAACGAATAACGAAACGGAATATCGGGCGAGTTGTTTTCCGCGATGATCGACTGCGTTTCGTCAAAGTAATACTCCGTAGGCATCGCGCGAAGACGCTCGACATAACCGTCTTCTTCGATATCGACACAGTCAAAATGCTCCAGATCTATTTGGTAGTGAACTCGTTCAAAGCGATTGCCGGGGCGAACTTGAGCACCACGTCCTTTAACGTGGGTCGACATCGCTCCTCCCTGCCTTTGCGACACATCCGTGCCATTCAGATTCGAACGCTTGTCCATCACGCTGTTCGCCCCTCATGACGGATCGATAACCTGCACGGGCTTATTTCGGAGCCGGCGGTTGCTGGAGAAACTTAGAAAGTTCCTCCAGTTGGTCCGTTCCCAAAATGTCGACACCGTTGGCCAATAATGTGCTCCAGAATTGGGGAGTTTCGGGAGTGGCCCAAAAACGGAGCAGTCGGCCATGTGCGTGAGCTTTCGCAACCATCTCCTGCAATTTGTGACGCTCGACCTGCGGCATCTCCCCTTCGCCATTCCAGGTAAAATGGCTGCGATAGTTCTCGCTGATCCAGGGAACGAGCTCCGCCGATCGATCCGAATCCAGATCCTCCTGACGCCCGTCGATACCAACCAGGCGGGTCTGGTCGTCGGTGATCTGTTGCTGAGCGCGATCGCCCGACACGACCACAGTCACCGCGCCGTTGATCTGTTGTCCGTTTTCCGTACGCGTAAGCAGATCGGCATATTGACTCAACAGTCGATCCAACACCGCATAGGCCTCAACCCCGTCTTGCTTGATATCAACCAATAGCCATATTTTCGGCATATTTGGTGCGGCAGCTTCACTGGCGTCCTTCTCGCTCGTACTACCTTCGTCGGCTGACGTCTGTCCCGTCGTAAAGGACTTTCGCTCATTCACAAACTTTTTCAGTGGCTTCAGATACAGCTCTTCCAAAGTCCGTTCACGCCGCAATTCCAACCGACCGTGCCCTACCAACAACTGACCGTCGACCAAAAACACGTCCGCTTCAATGCTGGTGAACCCTAACTGTAAGGCGTCCAACAACGGCCGCTCGTGATAGTAGTCGTTGTGCGAATGGGCCACAACGACCCCCAGGTTTTCGCCTTCGATCACGGCAGCGTTTTCTTCTTCAGCACCAATGGCCGCCGCAGCCAGGGCCAACAGAAAGGCAATCGACGAAACGCTGGTTCTCGAAAACATGGCGGATACCGTCATCCCGATATTCAATTCTGCCGTCATTCGCATCGCGCACCCCTTCGCGAATTCACACGATTTTTAAACCTCGTACCTTTGACCCAACGAGTTCAACGATAACAGTTCGACGTTGGTCAAGCTAGTGCGGTGCGCACCGTAGCTCCTGGCCGCCGCATTAACCGTAGCGATAAGTTTTTCAACCGAAAAACTACTACTACCCGCCGGTACTTGTCCTTTTCCACAAACCACGCACGGCACCGAAGAGCTCACGAAGGTTCCGAGGGTTCTGGCCAAAATCCGCTTTGCCAACGCGAGACTTGCTCGTCGCTGTCGCCAAACTGCCAATTCGGTCACTGCGTGGATCGCTCAATGGCGTGATCGTTACGTCGATGTCATCCTGAAAGCGAAGCAATCGCGTGGTGCGCACGAAATGGAGGACGATCACTCTCCCCTCCTGCTCCTCCGTCCGATCATGCCGCCAGCCACGAAGCGTTTCCGACGCGTCGATGAACAGCTGCCGCAGCTGCTCCGGCGGCAGGTCTGTCGCCAGTGGCCGCTGATTGATATCGCGCGCTTCGTCGTCGGTCGTCGCGGAATTCTTCGTCAGGTCTCGTCGCCAATCTTCCAAGAACATTGCCATTCCTACCATCGAACCTACCGCGGCGATCACGATCACGACCATGATCGATCGGACATATTTCCACTGCATCACGGAAGCTCACATGGTCCACTTTGGTCCGCGGTTTGCCGGTCGGCCAAGATCCACAGAGTCAACTGCCGCATTCCAAACGCCAGCATGGCCCCCAAGACGATGGCCAGGATGACGCAACCGGCCGATAGCCAAAGTGAATCATCAACGTGGCCATACGCGATTAGCATCACGGGCGTGGCAAGCGCGAGCGGCAACAATCCCATCACAATGAACCCGCCCACCGTCAGCACCAACGTGGCAGGTACAACCACCAGCTGGAATACACCCCGCTTCCACGTCCCGATGACACCCGCTCGGCATAGCACGCGTACGGTTCCCCACCACAAAGCAGACCCCGCCAGCAGGACCACAAGAACGACAACCCCCCGCACACCTTCCATCCCTTGTTGCGGCACCGATTGCACGATCGGCACCATGCCGACCTGTAGGATGACAATCAGCCAGAGAAAATCGGTCATGCGAAATTTGGTGGGGATAGGATTCTCGCGCTCAATTTTGAGGACGGGGAACAATACCAGATAGGGAATCGCGACGGCGAACCAACAGGTTAACAGGCCGAACATCATCGCGACGTTCTGTAGCTGCATGGATTGACGCCTGCGTTGTGATCACATCGAGTGGAACAGCGAGAACTGATTCAGGGACGGTTCGTAAAGTCCCTCTGGCGAGTATATTGTAGCAGACGGGATGATCATCAATTGTCGTAGTGAGACAAATCGCCAAGGGAGTGTTATCATGTCGCTGTTCGAGCAATCTGAGACCGCAAATCTACAGCGAGCGCAGCCGCTGGCCGCACGCATGCGTCCCCGAACGCTTGACGACTTCGTCGGGCAACAGCATTTTCTTGGCGAAGGAAAACTCCTGCGACGACTGTTAGCGGCCGATCGCCTTGGTTCGGTCCTGTTCTACGGACCACCAGGTACCGGAAAGACCACTTTAGCACGACTGCTGGCCACGGCCAGCCAAAGCCGCTTCCAGCAACTGAG
>JAGQPD010000229.1 GCA_020426865.1 Planctomycetales bacterium | reverse complement strand
GATCAACGGCAATCCCATGCGTTGCCCGCAGCTCATCAAAATCCGCCGACTTGAATTTGCGCTGCCCAATCAGGTTGACCTCGCGGAATTTAGCGTCTGCCAGCAATGCGTCAAACCGGCCAAGAATCTGCGTGCGAATCTTCGCGGCGGACCGTTGCGATTCCAGCGATTCTTGTTGCGCGTCATCGGCAGCTTGCTGCTTTCCTTCAGCAGTCTTGCGGGCAGTCTGGCGTGGTTCGCCCGCGGCGGCATCGCGCACAGCGGCCCAAGCCTGTTCGGCATCCGCCTGGGCCTGTTCCGCTGCCTGGCGCTGCTTGGCCGCCTCGGCTGCCGCCTTATCCAGACTATCCCGCTCGTCGGCCTGGCGATCAAAGTTAATCGGTGGCTCGTTGCGGTCCGCCAAGTCCTTATTGATCAAGTCGACGATAGATTGGAAATCCGCCTTGCTAATTGCAGCGCTTTGAAGCGTCAGCAACTCCGATTCCAACTTGCTATGCTCCAACGCCTTGTCCGCGGTTTCCTGATCATCGATTTTCCAATCGGTCAGTGTCTGTTCAATGTCGCGATACTTGCGTTGAAACACCTTCCATTCACGCCGGTGATCTTGGGCGAACATCCAAACCGTGGCGATGAACATCACCAGTGATGACGCCGCGAATACCGCGTGCAGCACTTTTTGATCGCGCCAAGTCTTTTCCGTTGCCGGCATGCTTTAAACTCCAAATTCCTTCAACTTAAAATTTCGATCCAAGACTTCGCTCGACGCAACCCACTACAGGTTCAAGAAGTACTCAGGGATATTAATGATGTACTTCAAGTTGATCGTCCAGCGCAGCACCATCTTCAGTGGCAACAGGCCCATCATCAGCAGCAAGTTGGACATGACCATGAAACGAATAAATCCCATTCGTACGAAGAACTTGCGAAAGACGGTCATGGCCATCAGTGGCGGCATTACAGCGAGGTAGCCGAAGACGAGCAGAATACCGGGCAACTCACGCCACACGATATACAGCAAGGTTGTCCCTGCACCGGCCCCCTCGGGTGCTTTTGGCAAAGCAGTTCCAATACCTCGAACCCAAAAGTATTCAGACAGATTCACGTTGTTCAACGCTTCGACCTTATGCGCGTCCCAGAACTCGTACGGTCCAAAAAAGTTCCAGTTCGGTCCTCGCAGAAAGGTTCCGAGGATGATCAATGTCACCCACATTTCTAGAAACCCGATCTGAAAGATGGAATAGGCGAATTTGCGTTGATTGATCGTGTAGTAGCCATTTCCAGCTTTGTTGAAATCCAGATATGGGATCGCCATCAGACCGAATACCACGAGACTGGGCAATACCACACCGGCCATCCACGGATCGAAGTAGACGAGCATCTCCTGGAGCCCGAGGAAGTACCACGGGGCTTTCGACGGATTGGGCGTTTTCACGCCACTGGCCGCTTCTTCCAGCGGCGCCTTCAGGCCAATCGCCCACAAGATCAAGACTGCGGTCAAGACAACCATGCAGATCATTTCGATGTAAACCAGATCGGGCCAGACAAGCACCTTTTCCTGGTCCAACGCCTCGAGCGGCTCAAGTCCCTGTGCCATCCGCTGGTCATTCTGCACCGCTTTGTAGGTGGCCAGCCAAGTGAAGTACCCCAAGAGGAACACCATCGCGACAATCGGCACGTTGTCCGGCTTTGTGACAATCGCGGCGAAGTCGGAATCCGCCATGGACAAGCCCATCACAAGCAACGCGGCGTTGAGCATCAGCCAAGCGACCACCGGCTTCACGAAAAACTCGCGAAACTGGTACAACACAACCAGGCTCAGCAACGTCACTGTCGAATACACAAACGCCGTGGCCATGTACTGGTCGACAAAGTTTCGAATGGACTCCGGCATGCTGATGAATTGAATCAGTTCCGGGCGGCCACTGTACGCTAACGGCGAGATGATCACGAACAGCAGGGCGAGAATCAACCAGCAGAGAGCCAGGCCATTCTTCTTCAGTGAACTCCAAACGTACAACGCAGCGATCGCATTCATGGCCCCAAGTGCCAAGTAGTACGAGCCAAGAAATCCACTGATACCCTCAAGGAACTCTGCCTGGCTGACGTGCATCTTATTTCTTTCCGTAACCCGAATATGGAGCGAAAACGCGCCGAGACCATCTTTTCGCTGCGATCGTCCGCCGATCCCCCAGCGACGCCACCAACCCAGCTACATCGGCCCGCTAATTCCGCCGTCCTTGCGGACACGCCAAAAGTGAATTGCCAACAATAGCGAAACCGCCAATGGTATCGCCACACAATGCAACACGTAGAAACGGTTCAAAGTTTCTTCACCGACGAATCTGGCCCCCAACAATCCGAAACGGGCATCGGAACCATCGGTGATCATCTTCACGCCGTCGAGTTGCAGCAACTGAGCGCCCGGACCTTCGTGCCCCAAAAATGGCGTAGCTCGCGCCATGTTGGAACCAACCGTGATCGCCCAAATTGCCAACTGATCCCACGGTAGCAAGTACCCGGTAAACGACAATAGCAGCGTTAGCAACAACAGAATCACCCCCACGACCCAATTGAATTCGCGAGGCGGCTTGTAACTGCCGGTGAGAAACACACGATACATATGCAACCACACGGTGATCACCATCGCATGAGCACCCCACCGGTGGATCTCCCGAAGGATCCCTAACGACGTGTCGTCGCGAAGCGATAAAATATCATGAAACGCCCACTCCAAAGTCGGCCGGTAGTAAAACATCAACAAGACGCCGGTCACCGTCTCCACGAGAAACAAAAAAAACGTTACCCCACCCATGCACCAAGTGTAGCTAAGTGCGATCCCTTGTTTTTGGATGGAAACGGGATGCAAATGCAGGAAGAAGTTCGTCAACATCACCACAATTCGGTTGCGGCGATCAACCGGCATCGGATGCCGGAACACACTCTTCCAGATTTGTGAATTTCGAATAATCTCGCCAATGGGGGGCATATGCTCTTCGCTCCCTGGATTCTCTCCGGTCTGGCAACCACTTGCGACTGCCAACGCCTCTTTGATTACTGTGCAATTCCGCTAGAAAGGCCCATCACACGGGGACGTAGCAAGCAGGATCCGACCACTGTCCCATCTCTTCCTGGAACATTTTTCCTTTGTCGACTTCCAACTGACCATCGTCGGCCACACGAATCGCGAACCGCTCCAGCGGTCGCGGCGCTGGGCCTTCGAAATTGATTCCGTCGATATAAAAACCACTGCCGTGGCAAGGACACTTGAATTTTTGCTCACCTTCCAACCAATTCGGGGTACACCCCAGATGCGTGCACACCGTACGAAGTGCATAGATCATTCGGGCACCTTCGTATTCGGCGTTCACAATCCAGACGCCAAACTGTGCCTTAAACTTGGTCTCGACGGTATCGGGAGCAAAGTCGGCCGGAAACCCAACCTTGAATTTGCTCGGCGGTTCCGTGCGCACATTGGGGAACATGAATTTCGCTAACCCCAACCCCCACAGACCGAATACGGTCCCCATCAGCGTAAATCCAGCCGCCAGGAACGAACCGAAAAAGACCGCCAGAAACCCTCGGCGATTCTCCTCGGTTTCCGCCACCTTGGCAGGCTTGGCGTAGTCCGGCTTGGACGGCATCGGCGGGACCACGACCGCGGGCTTGGCGCCGGCGGGCTTGATCGCGGCCGCCTCCGCTTTACTCACCGGCCCTGGTTTCACCGATTTGCGCGCCGCCGCTAAAATACTGCTGGTGTCCCGCGGCCCGGAACCGGGCGCCGCAGCCGCTTCCTTCTTGGCCGCCGCCGGTTTCGCCGCCGGTTTGGGTGCGGACTTGGCCGGAGCGGCCTTTTCCGTCCCACCCGATTTCTCACCCCGGGCTGCCGCCAACATCTCCGCCACGCTCATCTGCCCTGGATTCTTCGCAGGCGCTGGCTTCGCCGCGGCTGGCGGTTCGGCACCCGAATCACCACCGGCAGCCGGCGATTCCGCAGCCTCACCTCCCGGTTTCCCAGCCCGGGCGGCCGCCAAAATATCGGCCACGCTCATCGAGCCTGGTGACGCGGAAGACGGTTGTTTTGATGCAGATTGCGGCTTTTCGGCCGCGGCTGGCGCCGTATCGGCAGCTGCTTCGGCGGCCTCCGGCCCAGCCCCGCCGTCACTATCCGCTTTACGACAGGAGGCAAGAATCTCCTCCACCGACATCTTTTTCTTGGCAGCCATAAGTTGACGGCCCTACTCCATAAAGTGGAAAGCAAATGGTACACAGCCCACATTCGCCCGGCAAAGCCGCGCGCGGCCAATGGGGCCGGAGTGTCCTGCGCAACCTGTTGTATCGAAAAACCTTAAGGCCACGAAGATATCCTGTTCGTAACCTTCGTGATATTTTTCACGAACTATGCCAAGTTGTAATCCCCCCGGCCAAAATGTCAACCGCAGTAGTGTGGCGGAATCGCCCAATGGGGGAGAACCAACGTTGGCGAGCTATCGGAATGCCCCGAAACGCGCTAGAATCGGCAACAGCACTACGCATACTGTATTATTGCCGCAATCCAATCGACTGCCAGGGGGCGTTTTCCAATATGAATCTACTAGTCATCGGCAACGGCGGTCGCGAACATGCGTTGGCCTGGAAGCTTTCTCAAAGTTCCCGGGTGGATCGGGTTTTCGTCGCACCAGGCAATGCGGGGACAGCTCAAGACGCCGAAAACGTAGCAATTTCCGCCACCGATACGGCGGGGCTGTTGAAATTCGCCAAAGAAAACCGCGTGGAATTTGCGGTGGTCGGCCCTGAGGCCCCGCTAGTTGCCGGGCTTTCCGACGCCCTCCAGACCGCCGGCATTCGCGTCTTTGGCCCCAGCAAACAGGCCTCCGAGCTGGAGGGGAGCAAGGTGTTCAGCAAGAACCTGATGCGACACGCTGATGTCCCTACCGCCGACTACCATGTCTTTCGCGACGCGGCCAGCGCCACGCGATTCGTGCAGGACCGTTACCCGAGCGAAACCGAAGATGTCCCGATCGTCGTCAAGGCCGATGGACTGGCGGCGGGCAAAGGCGTCGTCATCGCCAACACGGCGGGCGAGGCGGCGGCGGCGGT
>JAGQPD010000228.1 GCA_020426865.1 Planctomycetales bacterium | reverse complement strand
TCGGCCTCGAACCGGGCGATCACCTTGCGGGTGTCCATCCCCGGCTTGATGATCTTCAGGGCCACCTTCCGGCGCACCGGCTCAGTCTGTTCCGCCATAAAAACAATGCCAAAGCCCCCCTCACCCAGCCGCTGAAGCACCTTGTAACGCCCGATCGATGTTCCCTCAAAGTCGTGAGTTCCCCTTGCCGGCTCGTCCATCGTTTCCTCAACCGGACGATGTTGCAACAGCGAATCTGCCGCGTCGTGAGCGGCAATCAATTCGAGCAAACCGTTCAACCGCCGGGTATCGCCGGCGCAGGCCTGCTCGAGGTACGCCAACCGCTGGTGCGAGGGCAATTCGATGGCATGTGCGAAAATTTGCGAATCGCTTGCTGTCGACATCGTGAGTTCCCGTCATTTCGGAATGCTTGGTAGCGCCGGTCCGCTCCATGTTTTTCCCCTTATGATATAGTGCGTAAAAAAGGTTTCCTACCTATCAGTGCAGATTCCGCAGTCTTCGACGGCGATCGATGAACAGGCAGAAGTTGAGCCAAGTCGTCCCATTGCCGGACTCCCCTCGAATACTTGTTGGTTCGAGGTATTGCTCGCATTTGCCGCACCTTCGACACGCCGATGTCAAGCTGTACTGCTTGTCCGGGTTGACACACCAATGGCGAAAAACATGGCTCGACTCCCCCAATTGGACCGAATCCAACTGCGTTGTGCAATTGTGCCAATAATGCTGCTAGCAGCGGTTGTTCAAGGAGGAACACGATGCGTTGTTTCATGCTGGTGTCCATCGCTTTGATCTCTTCGTATCCGCTTCTGGAATCGAACGTCCGCGCCGATGAGCAGGTGTCATTCGAAGGGCTCGCCGACTCCGTTGGGAGTTCCGAATTTGAACTGCAGCGCCTTCCAGAAGCGACAATAGTTGACGACTCTGTGGTCCCCGTCGCATATACCAGCAGCAACGTGTTCAGCTCGCGAGGATGGGAAGCCGGGATGGACACAACCTACTTCACCGAACGAAACGCTGGGACGCCAGCCACCAACTTGTTCAACGCCGGTCGAATTTGGGCGGGATACCAGTTCAGCGACGTGTGGTCAGTTCGTACGCGGTTTTGGAACCTCCATACCAGTGGAGAAGCCGTCGAGGGACAGTTTGATTTTAACAGCGCGGTACTGCCGCCGACCGGAATGGCCGGAGTATTTGCCACGGGTATCAGCGAGTCGGTAAGCGCGTTCGACCTCGAAGCGCGCCGCAATGGTGTTTTACGCAATTGGGACTTCGAGGCAATCGGCGGCATGCGTTACGCCAACTACTCACAGGCCGGCTTCTTCAGCATTGGTCGAATCGATTTCGATGTCGATGAAGCAGAGATCGGACTGCTCAATGCGCGGTCTAAATTCGACGGTGTCGGCTTGACGTTTGGCTTCGATGCGTCGCGTCCATTGCGATCGTATCCGAACCTCCGATGGGTCGCGAATCTGCGAGGCTCCGTCGTTGGCGGCTCCAATCATCTGTCGTTTGATTTCAACTCCGTAGAAGCGATCGCAGCTGGAAGTGAACTTGTTGTCAACGAAGTACGCGCAATTCCTGTCTCCTTATCTCAGTCCCAAGCCTTGTGGATTGGCGAGGCGCAACTGGGCATGAAGTACACCCGCTCAATGTGCCATTGTGCCGGCGCCAACTTCTTTGTCCGGGGACTGTTTGAGTTTCAGTCGTGGACTTCCGACACTCCGGCAATTCCCATCGGCAGTTTCACTGCCATTAGTGCCGACATTAACCAGTACTTCTACGGATTTTCGATCGGCATCGGTGTCGAACGGTAAGGATCTGCACCGGCCTTCATCCATCGACTACAATAATGACGCCTTTATTCCGCCACGAGGACCTCCGGATAAGAATCGAAAGGCGTACCCTTCATGTGCGGTCGTTTCACGTTGCGAACTCCCGCGTCAGTGCTCGTCTCCACATTTCAGCTGGTGACCGAGCCCCTCTGGCAGCCACGCTACAACATTGCACCTACGCAATCCGTACCGGTCGTACGTTGGGATGAGGGTGCCGGTGGCCGAGTTCTCACGCCGCTCTACTGGGGCCTAATTCCCTCTTGGGCAAAAGACCCATCCATAGGCAATCGAATGATCAACGCGCGGGGTGAATCCATTGCCGAAAAGCCGTCGTTTCGTTCCGCCTTCAAACGACGACGTTGTATCGTTGTTGCTGATGGCTACTACGAATGGAAGAAAACGGGCAGCAAGAAGCAACCGTACCTGATTCATCTGCCTGACGAACAACCCTTTGCCATGGCTGGCCTCTGGGAGACTTGGACGCGGCCCGCGTCGGGGGACGATGAAAAAACGGCGATCGAAAGCTGCACCGTCATTACCACCACATCGAACGAGAAAACTCGCGACATCCACGATCGGATGCCCGTCATTCTGCACCAGCAGGACTGGAGTTCCTGGCTCGATCCCCATAACAACGACACCGAACACCTGAAGCAACTGTTGCTCCCCTTCGACTCAGACCTGACGGACATGTACCCGGTCAGCACGCACGTGAACAGTCCTCGCAACGAGGATCCCAGTTGCACTCAGCCGATGTAAGCCCCCGGGTGGCACCGAGTCGGACGCCCTCTACCGTCAATGATTCTCCGCGGTCGCGTACAACAGCCAATAGACGGTGGGAATTACGATCAGCGTAAAAACTGTCGATGTGGCAATCCCAAAAATGATCGCCCACGCCAATCCCGAAAACACCGGATCGAGCGTAATCACCCAGTTGGCCAATAACGTCGTTCCGGCTGTCAACATGATCGGACGAGTTCGCACGGCAACGCTGCGTATGATTGCCTCGCGCAACGCCAGTCCTTCGGCCTGTGCCATGTGAATGAAGTCGATCAACACCACTGAGTTGCGCACGACGATCCCCGCCAGGGCGATCATGCCGATCATTGCCGTTGCCGTAAAGAACGTCGGATCAGGATAACCACCTGCCGGCGTGCCAAACAGAAGATTCAACATCCAGAAGCCAGGCATGATACCGATCATCGTCAGCGGAATCGCCAGCATGATCAGGATCGGCAATACTCGGGAACCGGTTTGGAACATCAGGATGACGAAGATGCCCATCAGTGCCGCACCGAATGCCAGACCCAAATCGCGGAAGACGTCGAGCGTTATCTTCCATTCGCCTTCGCCTGCCCAACGCACTTGAAAACCATCGGGAACCTTCCAGGGATCCTGGCCTCCTGGCGACAGCCACGTTCGTGATTCGGCCGGCCGGACTGCCGGCGGATTGGCCGGTATTTTCGCGTCGGCGGACTGCTGGTCCAGCTGCATATCGATAATCGCGTCGGCCGGAGGTCGCCCAGCCACTTCGCCGTACACAAACACGACCCGCTCGAGATTCTTGTGATAGATCGTCTTGTCTTCTTCACCTTTTACAAACCGTCCCAACGACGCCAGCTGCACTAGCTGACCGTCCTCACCCTGGATGTATAGCTCTTCCAGCTCGTCGACGGCCGAACGATTGGCCAGTGGCACTCGCAATTCGACCCATAACGGTTCAACCTCGTCCGGGATATGCAAAACAGAAACCCGGTCGCCGTTCAGCGCGGCGGCGAGCGTTTGCTGGATCGCGGCGGTGGAAATCCCTGACAGCGCGGCCTTGGATTTGTCTGTCTCAAAAATCCACTTTACCGAATCATCCTCGGCGCTGATGTCGACGTCAACAATTCCCGGCTCGCGCGCCAAACGCGCCTCAACCGCCCGTCCCGCATCGATCAACGCGTTGTAGTCCGCCTCGATCGGACCGTAGACCTCCGCAGTAATCGTGGACAACACCGGTGGCCCAGGCGGGACTTCCACCAACTTGACGTTGGCCCCCAACTTTTGGGCCAGCTCTTCAATCGGCTGCCGCAAACGCAACAGCAGAGCATGCGACTGCGATGCCCGCTCTTCCTTGGCAACCAGGTTCACACGAATGTCGGCGACGTTCGGACCTTTTCGCAAAAAATAGTGCCGAACCATACCATTGAAATCCATCGGTGACGCTATTCCGACATAGACTTCGTAGTCTCGGACCTCGGCCTCACCCGCCACGTAAGCGGCAATCCGGCGAGCGACCGCGTCGGTCCGGTCGAGCGTCGTTCCCTCCGGCATGTCGATCACAATCTGAAACTCGTTCTTGTTGTCGTATGGCAACATCTTCAGTGGAACCGTGCGCATTAGCGGCAACGCCGACGCCACAAAAAGTAACACGGCGACGCCGATCAGCACCAGCCACGCGACCCAGCGTCGATCGACAATTGGCCCCAGAATGAGGCGGGAGAGTTTGTAAAGCGGTCGTGACGTCACATCGTACTCGTCGCCCCCTTCGGCAATCGTATGGTCCCCCTGCAACGCGACCATCGACATCCAAGGCGTGATCATGAAGGCCACGATGGTGGAGACCGTTACGGTAAGCGGTACATTCAACGCCATCGGTGCCATGTAGGGGCCCATCATCCCAGTGATGTAGTACAGCGGCGCAAAACTGGCAATTATCGCCAGCGTTGACAGGATTAACGCTGGCCGCACTTCCTGTACGGCTCGCAATACCGATTCTCGTGGCGGAAGGACACGCATGGCGAAATACCTGGCAATGTTTTCCACGTCCGTGATCGGATCGTCGACCAATAGGCCTAACGCCAAGATTAAGGCAAACATCGTGACCCGATTGATCGTGTAACCGAGCAGCAGATTTACGAACAACGTGAGGCTGTAACAGACGGGAATTGCCAGCGCGACCACTGCCGCAGCACGCCAGCCGATGACCAAACCGATAAGTCCCACGACGGTTAATACCGCCACGACCAGGCCTTCAATCAACTCATTGACCTTGTCGTTGGCAGTTTCTCCGTAATCACGCGTGATCCGCACGTGCACGCCATCGGGCAAATGCGATGCGGAAAGCTCGCGAAGTTTTTCTTGAGCCGCTTCGGCCACCCACACTGCGTTGGTCCCCTTCCGTTTGCCAACGGCAATATGGACCGCCGGAAATACCTCCCCTTGCTCCCGCTGCTCGTCCGCAGGCCCAAACCCAATCCAACTGTAGCTGTCGACTTCGGCAGGACCATCGACCACGTCCGCAACATCGCGGAGATAGACCGGACGTCCGCCCGCGACGTTGACCACCATATTCTGCAACTCATCGACGTCACGCACGAAAACGCCGACGTCGACCAGGAATTGCGTATCCTGCTGTTCGAACGAACCGGCTTGGCCTTGCACGTTGCTCGTCTGCAACGCACGCGTGATTTGCTGCACCGATGTCTGCCGAGCTGCCATCCGTTGTGGATCCAATTGAACGCGGACACGTCGCGGTCGACCACCGGTGGTCCACACGAGGTTCGTATTGGGAATCGCCTGCAACTGATGCTGCAATTCCTCGGCAAACCTGCGCAATTCGTGGTCACCGTACAGATCGGTGCGGTCCGTCCATAGCGTCGCAATCACGATTGGCACGTCGTCGACCTCGATCGGCTTGACCACCCAGTTCTTGACGACGGGTGGAACCGCGTCGGCGTTGGAATTGATCTTATTGTATAGCTTGACCAGCGAGTCCTCGCGATCCTCACTGACATAGAACCGCACTGTCACGACGCTCTGACCAGGGCGCGACATCGAATAGACGTATTCGACTCCGTCGATCTGATAGAGCAGCTTTTCCAACGGCTGCGTCACCAGGTGTTCGACTTCCCGAGCAGACAGCCCTGGAGCTGAAACTAAGACGTCCGCCAGCGGAACCACGATCTGCGGCTCCTCTTCGCGCGGCGTAATGATCAACGACGCCAGCCCAAGTAAACAGGAGACGACGACAAATAGTATTGCCACGTCCGCGCGGAGGAACATGTCGACCAACCGCGTCATCGCGCCGCCGCTATCTAACAAATCGGGTGGCGATTGAGTACTATTGGCCATCGGAAGATACCTCCTGCCGTTGTTCCTTGGTTGAATCCGTTCGCGCAGACTCGGGGCGTTCCGCTGACTCGCTCACGTGTGACTCGGAAGTGTCTTCCGGTTGTTGGGAAGTCCGTACGACGACTCGCTCGCCCGCCTTCAGCCCACTAAGTACTTCGATTCGTCCCGGCATACCCAAGCGACCGGTCTTGATGTATCGGCGTTCGACCGCGTCGCCACCCGCGACGACTTCCACAAATTCGAGCTGCCCAACGCGATGGATGGCCGTTGTGTCCAAACACAAATGTCGCCGTTGACCTGCGGGAATCATTAACCGGCCAAACATCCCCTCGTACAGATCATCCGATTTGGGTAATGATGCCTTTACCAGAAACGAGCGGCTCGGTGCATCGGCCTGTGGCACAATCTCGTCGATCGTGGAAGGGAATTCGCGATCCAATGCGTCGATGTAAACGTTCAGCGTCCGGCCACGCTGCAGTTGCACCGCCAAATGTTCCGGAACCGGAGCCTCCAGTCGCAAGGACGTCGCATCGTAAATGACGAGTAGCGGCTCACCCGGACGAGCCATATCGCCCGGTTCCGCTAACCGGTCGACGATCCGGCCCGATTTCGGCGCGCGGATCGTCGCATACGATACCATGACCTTTGCTTCCGCAATTCCCTGCTCGGCTCGCAAAACTTCGGCGCGCGTAACGTCAAGTCGCCGTGTGGCTTCGTCGAGCTCCGATCGCGAGGCGGCTCGCTGCGATACCAATCGCGCCATCCGCTCGTGATTTACTTCCGCCTCCCTCTGATTCGCGACGGCCGCCGCATGCGCTTGTTCCGCTTGCCGCAACTTGGCCGTCAACTCCTTGCTGTCCAGCTTGACCAATACATCGTCGATCGCTACTTCATCGCCCGCCGTCACATCGATCTCCTGGATCGACGCCATCACCTTCGACGAAATCACCGTACGGCTGGCCGCCTTCAACGTGCCAACCGCCTCTTCGATGTAGTCCTTCGTCACCTCGTGAACAACATCCGTCGGACGACCAGCCAGCAACTTGGGCGCGTCGTCGGTCCGTCCCGGCGGAATTTTTTCGACAAACGCCCCAGATAACCAGGCAATCGTTACAACCATCACCGCGATACCCAAAACAAAAGTCGCGATGGAAACCAAAAGCCTTACGACCTTTCGCCATCCAGATGCCTGTTTCTTATTCATAACTCTCTATCGTCCCTACGTGGGAGGCCTTCAGGGTTCCTCGACACAACCACAACATCATGCCTGGTTACGTCCAACTCGCAAGAGGTGTGCGATTGCGCACACCTGCGCTGTGGAGGGCGGGGATGTTCAGCGATCTCACGGGCGCGCCCTCGCCACGATGGGATTTTGAAATCATGTTCGCGATCGTACCCCATTGACGCCGCACCGTGGAAGACTCTTACCCGCCTTATACCGGATTTTCCCCTCCGTTTGGCACAACACGATGGCCCACCGGCCACGCAACGATGGCCCTCGGCTTGCCAATGCCGTCAAGCCAATCAGCCAATCGCTCTCCCCCGAAAGGAGTTGCGCAGAATGGACGCCGCTTAAATGTCACGCCTCGTCGCAACTCCTTATGGGGAGAGGGATCGGCTGAGGGAGCAGCAGCGGGACACGAGCTAGTTGCGATACACGCTTCACCCGTTAACACGGCTATCCTCGGAGACTGCCTACTTGCCAACTTCCAGGTTCTCTAGGGTTGATATCCCACGACATAGCGATCACATGAGGGTATCGCATGATCGCCGTCAATCGGTACAGATACCTGTCCACCGTCAACGAAATTCGCGCTGCCGTCGTTCAAGTAGACATGGGCGACGCTCGTCGACACGACAGACGCATCCAGATCTCCGTTCGCGGTCCGAATCGCTCAAAGTTACGAATACCTGGTTTTGATCAGAGTCCATACGTCGTCATGGATTTACGTACCCCGCCATTTTATTGACGCACCCAACATCGCGTCAATGTTAGACGTCTGTCCCCAGCCTTCGAACCGCACGACTGGCCCAATCGTGGGACTATTGATCCCACATACGATAAGGATCTCCCCAGAGTTCTTGTTGCGCGAGCAATAGTTGTTCGAGTTCGCGGCGTTTGGCCGCGAATTCACCATCGTACGCAAGATTTCGCTGATCCTCCTCGGGTCGGTTACCGGTCTGTGCCACGACCTCGGCCGTGTGATGTTCCATTAGTAGTTCGTGCGGGTTCCCTGTTAGATCAAATAGTTGCGTTTCACGGACCTTGCCGTCGAGCGTGTCGTACTTGATCAATTTCCAATCGTCCTTCTTTACGCTACGCATGCCCGGTTTCGTGCCACCACAATAGACGCCATACATCACGTCGCGCACACGTTCTTGCTTGCCTTCCAGTACCGGGCGGAAGCTGATTCCTTCCACGTCTTGCGGGATATCGATGCCTGCCAAATCGCAGAGCGTTGGTAAGACGTCCATCAGGTAGACGTAACCCGATCGGCTGCTGCCAGGCTTAATCGAGGGGCCGCGGACGATCATCGGCACCCGCCAAGTGTGCTCGTAAAGATTCTGTTTACCAGTCAAGCCATGCCGGCCAACGGCGATGCCATGGTCGGCCGTGTAAAAGATGTAGGTGTTTTCGAGCTGACCCATCGCTTCGAGCTGAACCAACACGCGGCCAATTTGTTGATCGATGTTCTCGATGCAAGCGTACTCCTTGCCAAGTTCATTGCGGATCGTCGCCTCGGTGCGACTGGTCAAGACGCCCGATACACTTACCTCGTCACGAAGGTTAGGGTGTCCGTGCGGAAAAGGATGTTCAGGCAGATAGTTGATCTGCAGCGGGGGAGCCGTCGCGTTCACGATTTCGGGAGGGAGCTTGGCGTTTGCCGCACCATATTTTGCCAGCAGGTCCGGGCGACCATTGCGGGGATCATGCGGATGGGAAAAACCGAGAAACATCAGAAACGGATCCGTGTCGCCCACCGCGACTCGCCGCTTCAAGTATTCCAACGCTCGGTCCGCATGCCAGGCACTACCTGTCTCATCCGTGTCGCCTCGCTTGTCGGCTTCGTGCCGCACCTGGAACATCTCGTTGGCGGGGCCAAAAGTATTTCCACGTTTGCACGTCCGAAACGTATCGTATCCAGCCGCGTTGAATAACGCCGCCATGCTCCGCTTTGCGGCCGCTTGGCTTGCCTGTTGCAGCGACTGACGGTCGACCGACGCTTTCGATCCGCGGTAGTTCGGCAGACGCCATACCGACTGGCCCGTCATGATCATCGTCCGCGATGGCAAACAAACCGCTCCCGACCAGGAACCCATATGATGGGCATCGGACAATAACATTCCTTCGCGTGCCAGCCGGTCGATATTGGGAGTCTGCACGACCGGATTGCCGTAGGCCCCGACCGCATCCGGCGACTGGTCGTCGGTCAGGATAAACAAGAAATTCGGTCGATCAGCAGCGTCAACCTGGTTATATAGGGATGCGATATGTATACACAAGTATAGTATTGGCAGGCTGTATCCGCGGGTGGGGGAGGGCATCGGAGGTTCCTTGCTGAGGGTCGTTCGCGTCGATCGCGAACGGCCGGACTGGTTTGCCTAATGTGCACAGTTGGGCCGAATTGTCGCCTAGGCGGGCGTCCCATAGCATACCGGAAGAAGAAGCGCAAAGCGAACGGTGCGTTTGGGCCGAAAGAAAACAAGCTTGAGATAAGCAACATCTGTCGCTAGAATAGTAGGACCTCGGTATACCCACCCAAATTGACGCTTGTTCGAACGGTTTGCTATGAGCAGTCGGGCGAGCCCCTCCTGGAACAAGAGCACGAAAAGGTCGCATCATGAGTATTGCGAATCCTCGTGAGACAGTATCTCCCGCGCGATCGGGTGCCCATCGTCTGCAAGCCGCCTCGGCGACTCGGACGCCAGCGGCGGCGAGTGGCAAGTTTCGTCGGCGCGCGATCATTGGCGGAGTGCTATTGGCGGCGGTGATCACCCCGCTGGCACTTCGTGAGCACTGGCCACGTTGGGGCGAAGCCGACGTCAGTTATGTGCTCTACACAACTCGCCGTGGCGACCTTGAGATCAAGGTGACCGAACGCGGGAATCTCGAAAGCCAGGACAACGTCCAGGTCTTGTGCGAGGTCGACGATATACGGGGCGACAACATCGACGGGACGCCGATCATGTGGATCATCCCGAATGGGTCATCGGTGAGCGAAGGCGATCTATTGGTGGAACTGGAGAGTGCTTCGCATCTGGAGCGGCTCGACCAGCAGATGTTGCTTACCGAACGGGCCCGCGCCGAGCACATCCAAGCGGCCGCACAATACGAGAATCAGATCAGCCAGAACGAGACCGACAAGGCGAATGCCGAATTGGCAGTGAAGTTGGCGGATTTGGAGTTGGAGATGTTCGACGACGAGGAAAACGGCACGCACAAATTGGAGGTCGAGGCGATCAAACGATCGATTGACGACGTGAACAACGAGATCTTGGCGGCGCAGGCGAGCCTGGAATTGAAACGCAACGAGAAGTTGGGGATTGAGTCGCTGTTCAAGTTGGGGTACGCGGGCAAAAGCGAATTGGACCGTGCCAGGCTTGACTTTTTGCAGGCCGAAGCTTCCTACGCCGCGAAAATGAACCGGTTGGAGACCGAGCTGGCGACCTTGTCCAAGAAAGAGACATATGAGCGTCAGATGCAGGAGTTGACCCTGCAGGGCAAATTGGAAACTGCCAAGCGTGAGTTGTCGCAGGTGATTGTCACCAACGATGCACAGCTCGAACAGGCCAAGGCAGCGATGGATGCGGCGAGCCGTTCGTTGGAGAAAGAAGAAGAACTCCTTGCGCGATACAAATTGCAGCTGGAGAAGACCAAGATATATGCGCCGCAGGATGGCATGGTCGCCTACGCGGTCGGCAGCAGCCGTTGGTCGCGGAGTCAGACGATTGCCCAGGGGACACCTGTCAGCCAGCGGCAACATATTATGTCGCTACCGAATTTGAAGAAGATGCAGGTGAAGACGGCGGTTCATGAATCCGTGCTCGATCAGATAAGTCCGGGACTGCCCGCGACCGTGCGGTTGGACGCCTATCATGACCGTACATATTCAGCGTCGGTGATGACCGTGGCTGTGTTGCCGGATCAGGGGGGGTGGATGAGCTCCGACACGAAGGTCTACGAGACAATCGTCACGATCGATGAGGAGGTTAGCGGTTTGAAACCAGGGATGACCGCAGTGGTTGATATCCATGTCTGCAATCTGCAGGATGTGATCAGCGTTCCGGTACAGAGCATCGTTCAGTTGGGGCACGATACCTGGTGTTATGTGAAGACTGCCGGCGGTGTCGAGAAAAGGCCCGTGACACTGGGGCTGACGAACGACAAGTATGTGGAGGTTCGTGAAGGATTGATTGAGGGTGAGCAGGTCGTTTTGAATCCGATGTCCGTGCCCGGCGAGGCAAACCGAAAGAACCAGTCGCCGGACGCCAACAACACGCAAGATTCTGATAAGAAGGAAGGGGACAAACGCGAGGAACACCGGGAGGAACAGGAAGTGGCTCCAACCTCCCCCGACAGCTCGGGTGATACGATCGAAGCGGCCGATAACCGTAAGCTCGCTCCGCAACCTACCAACAATTCGTCCTCGACAGCGACTTAAGTCCATATGTGGTTGACCACGCTCCACCTGGGGATCCGCAATCTTCTGCTGCACAAACTCCGCAGTTTTCTCACGATGCTGGGGACAATCCTTGGCGTAGCCTCCGTGATCGCCATGTTAGCGATCGGCGAAGGTTCCAAGAAACATGCGGTGGACCGAATCCGGCAGTTGGGTGCCAACAACGTGATCGTTCGCAGCGTCAAGCCCGACAATCAAAACGCCGTTGAAGACGATTCAAGCAGTGGCAGTCGCACTGCAAACGATAGCGAAGTCATCGAATACGGATTGCGATACAAAGACCTCGAACGTTTGACCGAGGCAATGCCGACCCTGCGCTTGGCCGTACCCATCTCACTGGTTCGCAAGAACGCCCAATATGGTCGACGGCGGATTAGCAATGCACGACTGCTCGGGACGACACCTGAGTATCAGCAAGTGAAGAACGTTGAGATCAAGAGAGGGCGTTTTCTGACCCATACCGATGTCGAACGCATGGCGAATGTGGCGGTATTGGGGAGTGGTGCCGCCGACCGGCTGTTTAGCTACGAAGACCCGATCGA
>JAGQPD010000227.1 GCA_020426865.1 Planctomycetales bacterium | reverse complement strand
TTTACGCGTGACATTCCCAATGTCAGTGAAAAGGCATTGCGTCATCTGGATGAGAATGGAATCGTACAGGTCGGTACCTACGTGCGTCCCGGCGACATTTTGGTCGGCAAGGTCTCACCGAAGTCCAAAACGGAACTGACGCCGGAAGAAAAATTGCTGCACGCGATCTTTGGCCGGGCCGGCGAGGATGTAAAGAACGATTCGCTCGAAGTTCCGTCGGGGATCGAGGGAATCGTGATTGATACCATGAAATTCTCGCGGCGAATGAGCCTCAGCGAGGACGAACGCAAGCAATTCGAACGCGAATTGAAGGAAGTCGAAACGGAAGGGAATCAGCGCGTGACCGAGAAATTCTCGGAAATGATCGCGGAGATGGAAGCGGTCCTCGGTCGAACGCTTACCGATGACGACGGGACGCCACTGGCCAAGGACCAGGATCCCAAGTATGTCGCTGAGCGAGCACTGCAATTCCAATTGCACGTGATTACCAGCCGGATGCGCAGCGAGGAGCTAAAGTCGCAGATCGAGTCGATTCACAAGAACCGGTGGCCCGATGTGGAAAATGCCCTCGATGCCCGGGACCGCCGCTTGAACAGTATGAAACGCGGCGACGAGTTGCGCAGCGGCGTGTTGCAGATGGTAAAGATTTACATTGCGACCAAGCGGGTCATCTCGGTTGGTGACAAGATGGCCGGTCGGCATGGCAACAAGGGTGTGATCGCGAAGATCTTGCCGGTGGAAGATATGCCGTTCCTTCCCGACGGGACCTCACTGCAGATCCTGCTCAATCCGCTGGGGGTTCCCAGTCGTATGAACGTGGGACAGATTTTGGAAACGCACCTCGGTTGGGCTGGTGCCAGGATGGGATTCCAGGCCATCACGCCTGTTTTCGACGGTGCATCGGAAGAGGAAATCAATCAATGTCTGGCGGACGCCGGACTGCCGCGCCATGGAAAGACGTATCTTTACGATGGTCGGACCGGCGAGCGGATGGAGCAGGAAACGACGGTGGGCTACATTTACATGTTGAAACTGCACCACCTGGTCGACGACAAGGTTCACGCCCGCAGCACGGGGCCGTACTCACTGATTACACAGCAGCCGCTGGGGGGCAAGGCCCGGTTCGGTGGCCAACGGTTTGGAGAAATGGAAGTGTGGGCATTGGAGGCCTACGGTGCCGCTTACATCTTGCAGGAACTACTCACCGTCAAGAGTGACGACGTGGAGGGTCGTACGAAGATCTACGAGTCGATGGTGAAGGGCGAAAATACGTTAGAGGCAGGCACTCCGGCCAGCTTTGATGTTCTCACCAATGAAATCCGTGGCCTGGCCCTGAATATGCAATTGGAGAAGCGACGCGTGTAGTAGCCAGCCACGCCGCTTCCATAAGCGGCGGTGACGATGACGTTCACGTGACACGCACTTCGGGCCACGGCGAGCACAACCAATACGATACCACAATAACAATGGCAGCCACTCGATCCCGATTGGCTGCAGAGAATACTGGCAGAGAAGTCCCCCCACAGGAGCCCAGCCCATGTCGATCGGCGAAAGTGGTTATGACCGCATTAACGATTACGCATCGGTCAAGATTAGCCTGGCACGTCCGCATGATATTCGCAGTTGGTCATTCGGCGAAGTCAAGAAGCCGGAAACGATCAATTATCGTACGTACCGGCCGGAAAAGGATGGATTGTTTTGCGAACGGATCTTCGGCCCCGAAAAGGACTGGGAATGTGCTTGCGGCAAATACCGCGGTATGAAGTACAAGGGGATGATCTGCGACCGTTGCGGCGTGAAAGTGACACACAGCCGTGTCCGGCGCAAGCGGATGGGGCATATCGAATTGGCCGCGCCCGTGGTCCATATCTGGTTCTTCAAGGCAATGCCTAGTCGCCTGGGGAACTTGCTCAGCATGAAGACGACCAGTCTGGAAAAGGTTATCTACTTCCAAGATCATGTCGTGGTAAATGCTGGCGATACCGATCTGCAAGTTCAGCAACTGTTGACCGAGGACGAATATCGGGCTGCTCGCGAACAGTGGGGGCCCGGGGCGTTCGAGGTCGACATGGGTGCCGAAGCAGTCCGTAAGCTATTGGCCAACTTGGATTTGGTCAATCTCTCCGGTCAGCTTCGTACCGAATTGGCCGAAACGAATTCCAAACAGAAGAAAAAGGACTTGATCAATCGCTTGAAAATCGTCGAAGCGATTCGCGACAGTGACAACAAGCCTGAATGGATGGTCTTGGACGTAGTTCCTGTCATTCCGCCAGATTTGCGTCCGTTGGTGCTGCTCGATTCTGGCAATTTCGCCACCAGCGACTTGAACGATCTCTATCGCCGGATTATCAATCGGAACAATCGTTTGCGGAAATTGGTCGACCTGAACGCTCCGGAAGTGATCATTCGCAATGAAAAGCGGATGTTGCAACAATCGGTCGACGCGTTATTCGATAACAATCGTTGCAAGCGGCCGGTTTTAGGCAGCAGCAATCGCCCGCTGAAGTCGCTTACCGACATGATCAAGGGCAAGCAGGGGCGATTCCGAGAAAACCTGTTGGGCAAGCGTGTCGACTACTCGGCGCGTAGCGTGATCGTCGTCGGTCCGGCGTTGAAATTGCACCAGTGTGGATTGCCAAAGAAGATCGCATTGGAGTTGTATCAGCCGTTTATCATCCGCAAGCTCAAGGAACTTGGGCATGCTGATACGATCAAGAGCGCCAAAAAGATGTTGGAGCGCAAGGACGAAGAGGTATGGGATATTTTGGAGGCGGTGATTACGAATCATCCGGTGCTCCTGAATCGCGCTCCGACGCTCCACCGCATGGGGATCATGGCTTTCGAGCCAATTCTGGTGGAAGGAAACGCGATCCACTTGCATCCGCTGGTCTGCAAGGGATTCAATGCGGACTTCGACGGCGATCAGATGGCGGTGCACTTGCCGTTGTCGATCGAGGCGCAGGTCGAGGCACATACGTTGATGATGTCGACGAACAATATTTTCGGCCCGGCCAACGGCAAACCGATCATGAGTCCCTCGCAGGATATCGTGATGGGTTGCTATTACATAACGATGTCGCTGCCGGGCCGTCCCGGTGAGGGGATGGCGTTTTCCTCGCTGGAAGAAGCCAATCTCGCCCACTCGTTGGGCGTGATCGATCGACACGCATTGATCAAAGTGCGGCTGCCGCACAACCGTTGCGAACGCATCAATGACGATCAGGTGACGAAGCCAGGAGCATTGATCACGACAACATTTGGTCGCATCCTGTTCAATATGATGTTGCCCATGGGGATGGATTTTTACAATATCCCGCTCCGTTCTGGCGAGCTTTCCATGGTCATCTCCGATTGCTACCAGCGTCTGGGCCGAAAGGCCACGATCCAACTGCTGGATGACATGAACAAAGTGGGGTTCCGCGAGAGCACTCGCAGCGGATTGTCGTTTGCCACGGACGATTTGGTGACACCCGACACGAAGACCAAGATTATCGCTGATGCCGAAAAAGTTGTCTTGCAGAGTCGCAAACATTACGAGCGTGGTGTGATTACGGAATTGGAACGCTATCACAAGGTGCTGGATGCCTGGACGCACGCCCGCGAACGAATTACGGCGGAAATGATGGACGCCATGAAGAATGATGACCGTGGTGGACACGGTTACGTGAATCCGGTGTACCTGATGGCGCACTCGGGTGCTCGAGGTGGCGTCGAACAGATTCGGCAGTTGGCTGGGATGCGCGGTCTGATGGCCAAGCCGTC
>JAGQPD010000226.1 GCA_020426865.1 Planctomycetales bacterium | reverse complement strand
ACTGGCGAAACGCTTGCTCATCGTCAGCAAGTGCTCCGAGCTCTGGCGGCAATTGCAGTTTCCCAGCGCGATAGCGGCGACGAGGCCGCGGCTTACCAAGTTGTCGGTGTCAGTTTCCCATCGGTTCCAAAAGTTTTTTTTGGGCGACGGTCTTCCCCCACTTGATAAGCGGAGTCCTCTTGACAAGCGGAGTCCTCTTGCCTTTCTCTCCTAAGGCTGCGGCCCGGGATGCCACCTGTGGACATCCCACGGAGCTGCCCCGCGCTTGTGCCCTGAATTGCCCGTCCGATGTTGCCCATTCCGATCTTGACCCCAACGTCGCAAAAACGCGTCGGGCACTAGTTGTAGGGATTGATGTCGATGCCCAATTCAAAGTCCAGGCATTCACCCAAAGGGACGGTATAGTCGTAACCTAGATTTGCGTCGATGGATTGCTCCCAATACCCATAAGCTTATGCATGAAAGTCAGCATTACGATGTTCCTTAACGACTATCGAAGCCACGGCCAACGCCTAATCGCCACCAACGCCGTTCCATTAACCTAATACAGCGCATCGCGTTACTGACTGTTACAGGAAAAGCTGGACGTCGACGTTTTTTTTGCTTGGCCTGCTTGACTCGCTCCGTTGGATAGCAATTCTTGCATCTTTGTCCTTCCCGACTGATTTGATACGAGTGAGGACGTGTTGAATACTTGTTGGTTCGAGGTATTAGCCATACCCGTCGCAAGTGCTGCTGGGACGTTGAGGTTGGAGCCGATGATCGAGTCGCGATCCTGCGAAGATGTGCAAAAAGTAGCAAACATCGCTGATCAATTGTCGCTTTCCGCGGACGGAAGAAGCTGACAGATTGGTAGGAATCGACTATACTGGCAGTGTAGGCAACGAAAGAGTCGTGTGGCGATCAAGACGCTCGCCCGGTTGCAGCCCGTTCATCCCAGCCCTTTCCTCCGATCAGGAGTTGCGTCGGCAGGAGTCATATGCGTGTTGTATGTTCTGCGTAAATCTTCATGGGAGACCGGCAGCCGCGAACACCGTGGTGTTTGCTGGCTGCACGGATTAACTTACAAGCGTAGCGAATACGAGAAGGACGTCGCGATGGAACAGACGCGAAGAGGGCGGCTGCGCTGGTCCGTGCTCGTGCTCGCAGCGATTGGCTGTGGTGATGCGTCATTGTCACCGACAACGAAATCTCCAGCCGTTGAGGCAAGTGCGACCGCCGACAATGCACGCATCGATTCTGCCAGCAAGGTAGCGACCGAGGAAGTCGGTGACGCTATTTTCGCGCCCACCGATGCCAATTCGGAAACCGAGTACCTTCGTCGCGACGTCGGCCGACAGATAGATCTCTCGGAGGATGACCGCAACGGTCATAGTTTGATGCTAGAGACGCTCAACGTGCTGCGTCGCCGCGAGTCGTATTCCAATTCGTATTATGGCTCGGCAGGGGTCGATCGTGCGCAGAGGGAACTGGACTTGGCCAGGTCATCGGCCGATAAGCTGCGTTTTACCATGCGGCTGGCGATGGCCCAGATGGATCGCGGTTTGGAAGACGACGCATTGGCGACG
>JAGQPD010000225.1 GCA_020426865.1 Planctomycetales bacterium | reverse complement strand
GACGTCATGGACATACAGCACATCGGCACTGGCCCACGGTATGTTACATGATTTTGATAGTGCACTTCGTTGTCTCAACAATGCGGAACAGACTCTTGAGCACTCAGATCTCGAATTCGACATCCAATGGATCGCACTGTCAAAGGCGACTGTACTCCGACGACTCGGGCGTGTTTCAGAATCGCGAGAGGTCTTTGTTGAATTCCTGCGCCACTTCCCAAACCACTCACCGTTCGTGTGGGGGGATTCTACGTCGTCGATGTTTCTTTGGGCTATCGAGGAATGTCGTTCTGTACATCCATCTGTCCACGACGCTTACCCCGAGCAAATCTCACTAGCCAGGGCGAGGCTCTACCCCCTGCGGACAACCTGGGCGACGGGACGGGTGTATACAAATGTTGTACTCGGTATGACCGCTGAACGCGAAGGACGACAAGAAGCGGCGTTCCGACACTTCATTGATGCCACGCGCGAGCGTTATATCGCCGACGGGCACATGTATGAAGATTGGGTTGTAGACCATATGGTCGGCTTGCTTGTCAAAGCGGACCGGGGCGCCGAAGCTGAGGCGATCCTAAGGGCGGAGATCGACAAACGTGACAAAGCACTTGCGCCAATTCATCCCATCCGAGCCTTTGAACGTCTTCGGTTGGTGGAGTTTCTTGTCGATCAGAAGTGCCCGGCCAGTGACACAATGAATCTCGTCGATGAAGCAGAAAACGTGCTGGAACACCATCGAGGGCTGCTGCCGCAAAAGGAGTGGGCCAGACTGCACCAATTGAGAGAGCGGATTCGGAAGTTTGAGGAGACCGAAGCAAAAAGCATACCTGAATGAAATGGCGGAGTGCGATAGGCAACATCGTTTTGTCATGCGTGCACATGTTGGTGAATGAGGGAGGAGATACTATGCGGACTGCGACGTTAATCGTGTTCATGGTAATCGGGGCAAGTCACGCCGTTGCTCAGCAGACTTTCTGTACGAGCGAAGTGGAGGGACAACTGTATTGTGATGATTTCGAAGACGGAAACGCTTCTTTCCCCCCAGTGGAATGGACGCCTCGGCTGAGTCTACCTGGGAGTTACGAAGTGCGTGATGGAAGCTACGTGCTCACGCCCACATCGGCGAGCGGCGACGAGCTCACGTCGGAAGCGCTTGATATTCTCGTGACGGACGTTTCCCTGCGAACGCGGGCGCGGTTCACAGGCACCGAAGGTGCCGTATTTCTGGCGGCACGCAATCAAAACCACGAAGGAATTCCGAGGAATTACTTTGGCGCCGTGGGCTATTATCCTCAAAGTGGTGGCAGTGTTTTGTTATTGGGACGTAGTAATGCAGCGGGAGACATCACGTTCTTTGGTGGATTTCCTTTGCTGCCATTCGACGCCCGAAGCACGGACGTGATGTTACGGTTTGACGTGATCGGCAATGAGTTGAAGCTGTGGGGTTGGAAGGCCGGCGAGCCGATGCCTGAGCGGCCACAACTTATCGCTCGAGATACCACTTACGCGAGTGGCACAACCCGGATTGGCGGAAGGACGGGAATCGGTCGCTCCAGCGTCACCTCGTTTCGCTATGTACAAGCTATCGTACCGGAACCTCCGTCTCTGACGATGTTCGTGTTGGGGTACATGTTGTCGCTGGCAGTAATCCGCACATGACGCGTGGCGAGTTGTAGCTAAGAAAGAACGTGCGGACCCGATCGCACCGATGAAGTATCACGGTAGGAACGCACCAACAGAGCTGCTACTCTGCCCAGGGCGCGGCGACACGGCTCGCGACCATAATACCTCGAACCACATAGTATCCCGCATTCGTTTGCGACACCAATACCTCGAACCACATAGTATCGTGCAGTTTCGCTGCATGAGATCGCTACGACGCAGCGGCGTTCACGTCTGTTCTGCTCGACTCGGAGCGGTCATTTTGCAACGCGACCCAGGCCCTTCAAACCTATTGTCGCCCCAAAAATCTATTGTCGCCCTTCGTAGCAGTCGCGGCCTTCGATGCAAGTGCCGCGTTCCACGAGAACATGATCGGGGCCGATGACGTACTGCGTCCGATTGCACCAGCAGTTGAACCGAGTGCTACTGGCCTCTTCCGGCGTTCGGGGATCTGGATCACCGGTCACGTAGATTGCCTTGCTTCGCAAATGCATGCAAGGTGGCAGGAGCGTCAATGGTTGTGGTTGAAAATCTCGCTTATATGCCATGGCCGAAACTCTCCGATTCTGAACGGTTGATTGTATCTCGCATTGTCGCCGTCGCGCTTATATCAACTCCGCTGAGGCCATGCAGGAGGGGATATCACCGGTATCCAATCCGGCCGCCCGCAGAATCGCGCGCTTCACGGCCACCTGAGCCAACTGGATCTTGTATTCGTTCTGCGACAGCGGCATGGCACCTGCCGTCGACTCCATTCCGGCCCGTGCGGCCAGTTCCTCACTGAGCGGCAACCCAAGCATGGCATTGGCGGCACCGGCCGCGATCCAGGGGGTCGGAGCCACTTGCCCAAGCACGACCTTCGCACCTCGCACAACTCCTCGAACAACGCTCATGCTAACTGCCGCGGCTGCCAAAGGTGCATCTGGCCCTTCGCCGTGTCGCACCTCATATGCCGCACTTAAATGGCCTGCATCGCGTGGAACCATCACGTGCGTTACGAGCTGCCCCGGTTCTAACACATTTTCCATTTCGCGATCGGAGCGAGGCGTGCGATACAATGCCTCTAGATCAATAATTCGTTCGTCGTCTGCTGTGGGGCCTGCGATGCGAACCTTGGCCCCTAACGATATTAGCGCTGGCGCCAATCGCGACGGATTGACAAACTTGGCCGCGCCGCGGTTACCTAAAATCGCGTGGAAACGATTGTCGCCATGAACCACCATCCGACCACTGTCGGCCAGCAGCCCATGCCCGTTGCGAAAATACCAACAGTTCGGGCGCCGCAACAGCTCGCCCACCAACGTTCCCTGACATTGCAGCTGAATGCTGCTGATACCTTGAATCGTCTGCTTGATCGCCGGAAACGCATTCATCGAGCGACTGTCCAAGACTTGATCGAGGTGCACAGCGGCGCCGATCCACGTATTGCCCGTGTCGTCCGTCGTGATCCGCTGAAGTTCTGGAATCTCAGCGATATTGACGACACGGTCGGGGTTTACGACGAAGCGTTTCATCAGACCGATCACATCGGTACCGCCGGCCAGTACGACGGCGTTGTTGTCGGCCGTCGCCAGCAGCTCGATCGCCTCGGGGATCGTTTGTGGCTGAGCGTATTCGAAATTATTCATGAAAACTGTCCTTCTATGCAGGTTTAGGCATTGGCTTTGGCCGCCCGCAGGGCGTCGAGCACTCGTTTCGGAGTCATCGGCACCGTCGGTACTCGCACGCCGGTTGCGTTGCAAACAGCATTCGAGATCGCCGCGATACCACTGATCGCGGGCGGTTCTCCCAAACCAATGACGCCGCGCGAACGTTCGCTTTCCGGTTCGTGAAAATGAACGACCAATTCGCCGGTATCACCCAGCCTTGGCAAGCGGTATGCATCCAATTCCGAATTCAAGAATGCGCCCGTTTTCGGGTCATTGATACGTTGTTCAAAGATCGCCGCCGCAATACTCATGATCATTGCACCGTACACCTGGCTCTCGGCCGTCTTGCGATTGATGATCAAGCCGATGTCTTGGACTGCCACCATCCGCTTGATCTTCACTTCGCCGGTGTCGGTATCAACGGCAACGTGTGCCATCTGAACACCTGCGACACCCTCATTGGACAAGGGGCTTGCCGTACCACGCTGATAGTTGGACGTCACTTCCAGCGGCCGGATCCCAATCAAGCTACAAGCCTGCTTCCACGGCATGGCTTTGTCGCCATACCCCTTGGCTTGTATCTTTCCGCCAATCGCTTCCAGTTGATCGGCGGGTACGTCAAGTTTGGCGGCAACTTTTTCAAAAATCTGCGCGATTGCATCCTGAGCCGCTCGGCGATGCGACTCCGACACGGCACCGACGGTGGTACTACCTCCTGATGCACCGCTAAACGGATAGGTAGAACTACCGATGTTCACCTTCACGGCGTCAACCGGCAGTCCCAGCGTCTCTGCCACGACCATGGCGCATACGGTGCGAGTTCCCGTCCCCAGATCCTGCGTTCCACAGTACGACTCGACTCCTCCGTCGGGATGAATCCGCAGCAGGCAACTGGACGTGTTGGCTGTCCCACCCCACTTATGGATCCCAATGCCCAGGCCGTCGACCACCGAACCACGTTTATGTCCCTTGCCGTGTGGATGCCAATACTTTCGCCATTGGATCAACTCAGCGGCAATCCGCATCTCTTCGGCATAAACCGACGCCTTTTCCGGCGTATCGATATTCTCCAAGTTCCGCAGAAAAATATCGAAGCTATCGGCCTGCATTTTGGCAGCCAAGTCGTCGTAGGCCGTTTGCGTTAACAAACACGCCTGTGGATGATTCGGCGCGCGCCAGGCCACTGACGGCTCGTTGTTCGTCACGACTCCCGTTGCGCGGCGACGGATATTCTTCGGTTTGTATACGTACGGTACCGTGCCAACGGAAACGGTCGAGCCGTTAAAGCCACTTGTGCCCCAATGGTGCGAGTCCCATACTTTGACGACGCCATTTTCATCGGCGCCCAATTTCACGTCGATATACCCCGATGGTCGGTTGCCGGCAATTTGCAGCTCTTGCTCACGAGTCAACATGAACTTTACGGGGCGGCCAGCCTTCTTGGCGATTTCCGCGGCGGCGATCCCCCAGTAATTCGGTTGGAATTTGCTGCCAAAACCGCCGCCAATGTAATCGCAGTGGACATCCACCTCATCGGCCGTAATTCCCAACGCAGCGGCGAACCCATCGTCGCACTGCGAGACGTTCTGCGTCGAAAGGTGAACCTTCAGTTTATTGCCTTCCCACTGCAATGTCGATCCGTGCGGCTCCAAGCAACAATGTGTGATGGCGTCGATTCCGTACCTGCCCTCGACGACGTACTTCGACTCAACCAGCAGTCGCTGGATCATCTTGTCTTCCCATTCGCTTTCATCATCATCGTCACCCGGCTCACCCAAGGCCTCGTCCAATTCGATTCCCCCGCCAGCGGCCTTCGTTCGCTTCGCTGCTTCCGCTGCCGCTAGATCGTGGTCGTCAACAAATACATCGAGCTCTTCGTACGCCACCTTCAACTTGGCACACGCTTCGGCCGCGGCCGCTTCGGTTTCCGCGGCGACTGCGGCAATCAGCGTTCCTTGTGCTTGGATCTCAACCGGCCCGTCCTCCTTGGGCGCATTGATCAGGTGTACCACCACGACCCCTGGGACCTTCTCCGCCTCACTCGTATCGACGGAAACAACTCGACAATGTGCAAATGGGCAACCCAATGCACGTACGATCAATTGCTTGTCGAGATTAAGATCGTACGTGTACTTGGCGGCGCCGGTCGACTTAACCAATCCGTCCAGCCGATCGACTCGCTTGCCAATCAACTGTGCCTGATGACTGGCCGGCCAACTATATTTTGTATCAGCCATTCTGTTCTCCCTTCACGATCGAAACAGCGGCGCGGATGATATTTGCGTAAGTTCCGCAGCGACAGATGTTGCCATTGAGTCCCGAACGAAGCTGTTCGTCCGTCGCTTCTGGATGGCGATTGAGAAACGCACGCACCGCCATGACGAATCCCGGTGTGCAGAAGCCGCACTGTTGCGCGTCATCGGCGACAAAGGCATGGGGCACTGCGTCGTTGGCAGGCAAGCCTTCGATGGTGGTGATCTCCTTTCCAACGACTGACGCAGCCAATGTCGTTGATGCCATAGCGGGACGACCGTCAATCAACACCGTGCTCGCCCCACTGCTGCCATCCATGCTGACGGGCTTAGCACCCGTTAGATTCAGTCGCAACCGCAGCACATCGAGCAACGTCGTTCGAGCCTCAACGTTTTCGATCGTATATTGTTTTCCATTGACTTTCAGCGTCATCCCTTTGATAAGCCGCGTGGCATTTGGCGAAGCGGCGACATCCTGGCCCGCCACTTCTGACGACACCATGGTAGCGGCAGCCACCGCACCCGATCCCTTGAAAAATGCACGACGACTAAACTGATCGGTTGTTGGTTCTGACATCTCTCATCCATCCAACTTCAAGGTGCAAAAACGGACCAGCGGCCGAGCCGCAGGGCCCCAAGCAGATGCCCGCGATTATACCGACTTGCCCAGCAGATACAAGCAATCTCAAAACAATCTGTGAGGGGACAATCGATCTCGATTCGGCTCAGAGCTATTGGAGCTACTCGTCGACGCGCCGCTTACGCAATCGATTCGCTTCCTGGCAGCACGAACACGGCCCGCTCTCGTACATGACGATGGCACACACATCGCACCAATAATCGAGCTCGAATCGTTTGCCATCTTCCACTTGAAAGACCCGCAACACTCGCAGCATCGGGTGCCGATCATCTTCTCGCACCTGCAATTCGACGTCGATTCCCCGCAGCCGTTCGTCCTTACGAAAGGCTCGACCGCGCGTGTCCTCGAGAATCGGCAGGACCTTTTTGCCGTCGGCAGTCGCGATCGCCAGGATTCGCTCGCGCGAGTCGGCCGTGGCCTGAATCCCAAACCGTTCTTGCAGCAGCTCGGCCAACCAACCGACCCGGCCGCGTGCCACGATCGTTCGCGTTACGCCTACTTGTTCCGCCGTCGCGTCCGGCGAATCATCCCGAGCTTCCGACGTTGATTGCGATGAAGTCTGTACGTCTTCGGCCTTCACTGGCGGCGCGCTTATTAAGATAGAGACGATGATGAACGTCCATAGACCGAGCAGAAGCCTTTGCGTGTGCCTCCCGCAGCAGGTGAAAACGGAGCCATGGCAGACTGGCAAAAATCTCGCAATCGTGATCGTGCTGGATGCGCGGAGTCGGAGCATCATTATTCCGGCGCATGCCCAGCGACTACTACTTTGATGATCACGTCCGACTGCTTGTCACTTGTCTTTCCTTTCCCGCCGAAACGCAACTGCCACCAGTCTTTTTCTTCGTTGTGGTCCAGCGTCGGCTCGTTGGCGGCTCCTTCGCCCGGTGGCTGCAAACAAAGCATCGCTGGGTGCGACGATCCCGCCGCCTCGGCGCTCTTGGCAATCAGCGATTCCGCATCCATATTCGCAGGGTCCGTATCCTCGGCCGCTCGAATCATCACGAGAAAATCCTGCGTCGGCGACGTCCCCACGTGATTGCCATCGACCGGCTGCAATGCAAACCGCAGCGTATACCAACCACTGGCAATCTGTTGGTCGCGAAAATCGTTGCCGCGTCGGGGTAAATGAATCACGCCAATCAACTGCCCTGGTGCGAAAGGATAAAGTCGCGTGGGGGTCGGTTGAAAGTCTGCTAACAGAGGCCATTCCTTACAGGGCCAGATCTCACAGACCGTGCGGTTCGATCCACGCACAACCTTTATACCCGACTCAGCGCACTTCCCAGCAATATCGGCGCTGACTTCATCGGCCGCGACCGCTTCAGCCAATACTTCGACCCGATGTTCCTCCGCCCTTACCTCCATGCAAACAATAAAGGCCGACAAGCATGAAATCCCAACAGACAACAACAGACGTTTCGATGGATGCAACATGTTCCTCACACTCTTCTGTCAACTAATACAAATCTCGACCTGCTGCCCGATCGGTTCGCGCTTGCCGAACTTCCTGAGCCGAAGCATTCACCTCGAAACGCCCTAAGAACGCGGTACGGCTGTCGGGGATCGACCAGCGTCTACCGAGTTTTCTGGCCGTGACGTCACCTTCTAACGTTACGCCGGGCGCTGAACCGGCCAACCGAACCAACGGCGGGTAATAGGCGGATTCATTCGAACAAATGCAATCCCCTTTGCGCGCCTTTCGCGCCGAGAGCTTGACCGCATCCCTCACGTCGAGTGACGCCGTAATCTCGACACTGTCAAACTGCATCGTCATCGGGGCGGTTCGCACTTCGGCGATCTCTTGCGGTCCTAAACCAGTCTGTGTCATTGCAAACTGTGTCAGCGCCGATTGCTGGGACGCATCGGCCTGTTCATCCACGAACAACACTGCCCGCAGGCTTTCCGCATTACCAAATCCTTCGAAACCCAACGTGTGCGAACTCTTCACGACCATCGCCACACAAAGGCCCGCCAAGTCAGCATCGGCGATCTTGCCGTTCGTCACTCGCCATGCCAACACGGCGTCTTTTCCGGTCGACCCAACTTCACCAGCGGCAAAACACGGGCCGGTGTAGACTTGACACGTGCGCGCCTCTAAGTACGTACCCACAAGCAGATCGTCGGCTGAAGCATTACCGACAAGAAACGACGTCACGAGGCAGGATGCCAAGGCACACATCCCGACCTGCTGCCATGGTTGCAATCGCCACATGTTTTCACTCCTTTTCCGATTACATGCTAACTTCACACTAACTTCACACGAAAACGGACATGCCGTTCACGCCAATCCCAATCTCCCTCCATCCTACGATTACCGCCGTCGGCTGTCCAGGTTAGCGGTTCTTCGCATCGTGGATCCTATAGGCCGAATGCAGATCTTCAGGTGTATCAATGTCAAACTGGGGCGTGCTGCCAGCAATAGCAACGGTCTTCAGTAGATGCCGTCCGTCGAGCAGTCGGTTGATGCCACAGTCTACTGGCAGCTCAAAGACTTCGTCAGACAGCGACCAGGGAAAGCTCACCGGATGTCCTCGCTGCCCCGAGAATGTTGGCAGGACGATATTACAATTTCCTTGCCCCGACACGACAACCTGGTCGATTACGGTGGCATTTATCGTCGGAATATCCGCCGGTGCCAGTAGCCACCGATCAAAAGAATTGGGTGAATGGGTGCTTGCGATGGCCTTCAACCCAAATTCGACCGAACGGCGCATGTCCGAGGTGGCTCCTTTGGTCAGGACGACATCAACCGGCCACTGCTGGCAACGCTGCTGCAGCGAGCGATCATCGTCACGAACAACTACGAATACGCGGTCTACGCGACTGGTGGTCCACGCTCGCAAGACATGGTCGATTATCGCTTCGTCCTGTACCTTGAGGAGCAGTTTCGGCGATCCCATCCGCCTGCTCTGTCCCGCAGCTGGCACAATCCCAAACGCTCGCCCACCTGTTGCCATCACGCGCAATCCGACCTCATATTGGTTGTATCAATGAAATTGACCTTTCCCCGAATCGCCGCCACAGCGACGCGGCGACTGGCATATACTTGAACCGCGACGCGTCGACTGCTGAACCGCGCCCCGTTCCGTTGCCGCTAATGCATTGTAGTCGCAACACCGTCGCACGGCTACAATGTGGTTGTGCGGCCGCGTGCACACCGGTGATCACGTCGCGTCGTGGATTTGGCGTTGCTCCCTTTGAACGAATTAAGTCATTCTGCCATGTCTTTTGATCTGCAGCAATACGCACAGACCTTGTCGGAGCTTACGCGGGCCGAGTCACCATTTGTCGTCGTCACGATCGTGTCATTGCGCGGCAGTGCACCGCAAGTGGCGGGTGCTAAGGCGATCGTCAGTCACGAGGGTTTGCGGGCCGGCACGGTAGGGGGCGGAAAGGTCGAGGCACGTGCGATCGAACACGCCCAGCGCCTACTAGCGGATCCGCGGTCCCCATCGTGTGAAATGATGACTTGGAATCTCCAGACGGACGTGGGGATGACGTGTGGCGGTGAAGTGCGATTGTTCTTCGAATTGTGTCAACAAAACTCGTGGATCATCGCGATCTTCGGTGCCGGCCATGTGGCACAGTCCTTGATACCGCTACTATTGCCACTGAACTGTCGTATTGTCTGTGCCGATACGCGATCGTCGTGGTTAGGCAGATTGGTTGACCACGCGAAACTAAAAAAGATCTGCCACGAGGACCTTACCAGTCTTGTGTCGGATCTGCCGACGCACGCATTTTGTGTGTTGATGACGCAAGGGCATGCCACCGATCTGCCGATCCTGGCCGAGATCCTAAAAACTCGCCAACCGCCCTACCTGGGTGTGATCGGCAGCCGGCAGAAATCGGCTGCCCTTCGGCGGAGCCTGCGTGAGATGGGGTTGAGCGATGCCGCGATCCGATCGTTCCATTGTCCGATGGGTTTTCCCATCGGTAATAACACGCCACCGGAAATCGCCATCAGCATAGCCGCACAGTTGTTACAGTTTCGTGACGCCCCGAACCCAGCCCCTAACCCTGACGACTCAGACAACCTGGCGACCGGCCCCTTGTAGCTGGTTACCGGCCGTCAGCCCGATTTCGGAGGATTTTCCACGTGCTTCGACACAATGCACCACGCACATCCGTCACCGTCACGCTCACGACCGCGTGTCTCTTCGTCATCGCTCGGCAATGCTTCGGCGGCGACGACGGCTCGTACGCCTACGTAAAAACGATCGACCTCAGCGACGATACCGGCCGGCAGGTAGTTGTTGATCGCGAACCCGGTCAATACCTCGGGCACCCGACGACGTGTCTGCTGGATGACGGCAAAACGATTCTCTGCGTCTATCCCAAAGGGCACGG
>JAGQPD010000224.1 GCA_020426865.1 Planctomycetales bacterium | reverse complement strand
AAACGAATCGCCAACCGAACCGCCGCCAATTCACGTTCTTCCCGCGAGACGCACCGACTCGCCTGTTCCGGTGAACCCATATACTCGTCCGCACTCCCCTGCCCTTCCGCCCGCGAGCAACGATGCGGACGACGGCATCTACATCCTCGACGATGCGTCGGACGATGAAGTCGTGGATGCGGAAATCGTGGTGGCCGAGCAGACAGATATCCTGTTTCTGAATTAGAAGCGCAAGTCGCCTCCTCTTTTCCAGTGACAACGTCGAACCATGCCGGACGTACAGCCTGTCGCGAAACCGCTGCCTGTCGCGCCTGGCCGCCAACGAGTCCGCACGATCGGCCGGCTGCGTCCTCATTGCCTGCCGATTTTCGTCCATGAGAGCGTGCTGGAATCCATTCTCGACTACTCCGAACAAGACCTACGGCAAGAACGCGGCGGTTTTCTGATCGGCGGCTTTTATCATGACCAGCGACAGTACATCGAAGTACGTTCCTTCTTGCCGGCCACGGAAACTCGGGCCGGCGCGGCGTCACTGCGATTCACGCACGACACGTGGGCTTCGCTGACGCGCGAAGTGGATCAGCGTTTTCCCGACGAGTTGGTTGTTGGCTGGCAACACACTCATCCTAATTTGGGTGTATTCTTATCCGGCTACGATCTGTTCATTCATCGCAATTTTTTCCGCGAGACATGGCAGGTCGCATTGGTAGTGGATCCGGTGCGTCAAGAGTTTCGGTTCTTTCAATGGCAAGCTGACGAAGTTGTCGACTGTGGATTTATTTGCGTGCAAAGCGAATCGCATGGATAAAGACGAGTTGTGGATTGATGACGACGACCGCTATTCGCGGCTCCGTCTAATTGCTTGGTGGGACCAACGCAAGTTGGCCGAGGCCAAAATATTGGTTGTGGGCGCGGGCGCCTTGGGTAATGAAGTGCTGAAGAATCTGGCACTGTTGGGCGTGGGCCAGATCGTTGTTGTGGACTTTGACCAAATCGAACAATCAAACCTCACCCGGAGCGTCCTGTTCCGCCGGCGCGATTGTGGGCGATCCAAGGCCGAAGTGGCGGCCGAAGCCTTGGCCGACATGAACCCCGATACCGTTGTGACTCCATTATCGGTGAATGTACTCACCGAAATTGGATTAGGAACGTTCCGGGATGTGGATGTCGTAATCGGTTGCCTTGACAATCGCGAAGCGCGGCTGTGGGTGAATCGCTGTTGCTGGAAGGTGGGAACGCCCTGGATCGATGGCGGAATCCAAGAGATCAATGGCGTGGTAAAAGTCTTCGTGCCGCCTCGGCCTGGAGCGACAGACCAGGACTCGACGCCACACGCTTGTTATGAATGCGCCATGACCGAAATGGATTATCGACTGATTAACCTGCGTTATAGCTGCCCGCTGCTAAGAAACGAAGATATCCAATCCGGCAAGGTGCCGACGGCTCCCACAATTTCTTCCATGATTGGCGGCTTACAGACGCAAGAAGCACTGAAGCTGATTCATGGTCTTCCCGTGTCGGCGGGTGAAGCGGTGGTTTACAACGGTGTGTCAAACCAGTTTTACAAGACTCGCTTTCAATTCCGCGAGGATTGTTTGAGCCACGAGACGTATGCCCAGCCTGTTGTTGCGCCCTTGTCGGCGCGAACGAATACAGTCCGAGATCTGTTCGCGTGGATCGCGCGGCACGACGCGGCGGAGCCACCGTTTCGGCTGGTTTTGGATCGCGATTTGGTGCGGGTTTTGAACTGTGAGCAGTGTGGGTGGTCGCGCGAGGTGATGCGTCCCATCCAATTGGTTGGAATGACGGATTCGCGTTGCCCGCAATGCGAGCATCTGGCGCGGCCGTCGCTGATCCATGCCGTTGATTCGGACTCTCCATTGGCCGACGAGTGTCTTAGTCGTTTGGGAGTTCCGTCCTACGATATTGTGCGAGTCGCTTCCCAACAGGGCGAACGTGTTTATCTGTTGGCGGCTGATCGTGACCTCTGATATTTCGCTTGGACAAGTGAGACGCACGACAACCGAGACGCGCGACAACGGAGCGGCAAAGTAGACAGTTCAACTAGCATGGCGATTTGGAACCGCGATGGACATTGAATTCGGCGAACTCGAACACACACAGCCTGTCGTGCAATTGCGCCCGGATCGCAATAAGCACTACGCGGTCGTTGCGTGTGGATCGCCGGATGAAAACGAGCTGGCAATCTTCGTCGATGTCGATGTGATGCGGGATATGGAGGCCCATGCCCTCGATGATACCAGCGTCGA
>JAGQPD010000223.1 GCA_020426865.1 Planctomycetales bacterium | reverse complement strand
TTGACCGTCCGTGTCCTGAAACACATGCGGATCGATCAAGCTATTGCCGTGGCGACTTTCGCCAAACACATCCGGCCACGCCAGCAAGGGCTTGCCGATCGGATCGGTCCAGGGGCCGATCGGGCTGCCCGACACCGCGACCCCGATCGCCATCCGGTCCGGAACTTGGTCGTTCTTCCATTCAACGGGCACATACCAGTAGAAACGTCCATCAGCACCATGAGCAACCTGACCTGCAAAAGCGTTTCTGCCTGTCGCCCAGTCAAACACTTCGTCCGGGTTTAGGTTGTTGCGGTGCAGTTCCCACTCCCCCGACTCGGGATCATCGGTGGCCATGACGCCGTACTCGGCCATCACGAATCCTCCCACCCAACGATCAGCCTGGTCGTTGCCGAAGTAGACATACAACTTGCCGCCAAACGAGAGCATTGCCCCGTCGGCCGAGTAATACGAACCATCGCCGATGATCGGATTTCCCGTGGACTGAAAGAGCTGTGGACGCGTTGTTTGTGCGCCGACACGGGACCCAACTGGGCCGATCAACAACAAAGCAACGGTCAGCCACACGCACGTCAAAATCACTGGCTGGGGCTCAGCTTTTTTCACAGCGACGCTCAATATTGCGTACTCCTTTGTGCGGACTGGTCTCACTGGCCAAAACCGAACAAAGCATAGCAGAAAGGCCTGCTAGATTCCACGTCATGCTAGATCCCACGTCATGCGGTCGCACGCCGAGCCGATGCACCAATAATGGACCCGACTTTCCTCGCGGAGCACTAACGGAACGCGTTGAGGGCGTACCGGGGCAAGAACTCTGTGACAACTCTATGACAGCTCGGTGCCGGTCTCGTCGCGCGGAACGTGCCGCCACCCGAGTGCGACTTCGGCAAACGGCGGTCCCACCACCGGATTGCCGGACATTGTCGGCCAATCGGCGCATTTTGTCGGAGGAGAAGACGGTACCGCGTCCCAGTGCGTAAAGGCTTCGGAGAAGTCACGCTACTTGACTTGGCGATTGGGGAAATCCAGGTGAGGCTGGCGAAGCGGCAAAACGGGCCGCGTCCCCGGAAGAAGTATGATATAATCGGCAGAGGTATCCAAGTGAGTGATCACGCATTGGAGGAATCCGTCCATGACCGATGCTCGAAAAGCGGCGCCGACAGGCTGGGACTACGCGGCTTACGCGGCAATTCCGTACGACGGGCGGCGACATGAGATCATTGGAGGAGACCATTTCGTGAATCCCGCACCAAGTCTGTATCATCAGCAAGTCTCGCGACGTATCCAGTTTCAGCTCTATGGCAGTATCGAGCTGCAAGAATTGGGCGTCGTCATCAACGCACCGGTCGACGTTCAGCTGGGGCCGCACGATATTGTCCAACCCGACCTGGTGGTCGTCACGCGTGAGCGGAAGCACATCCTGACACCGATCAAGGTGAAAGGTACCCCCGACCTGATTATTGAAATACTCTCCCCATCCAACTACGACCACGACCTGAAAACAAAACGGGAAATGTACCAGCGTTGCCGCGTCCCCGAATACTGGATCGTTTTTCCCGACGAGCATCAGGTCCTGCAATTGGTTTTGGCTGACGATGTCTACACGGAGCACGTCGAAACCGACTCGATCACGATGGCAGTCCCGCCCGGCAAGAGTGTCAACTTGACCGACGTCTGGTAGGACAGAAAACGTGTCGTGGGACCGTTTTCCTTCATCGGTTCCTGCCAGGTGAGGCTGGCGAAGCGGCACAACGGGCCGTGTCCCCGGGAGAAGTATGATATAATCGGCAGAGGTATCCAAGTGAGTGATCACGCATTGGAGGAATCCGTCCATGACCGATGCTCGAAAAGCGGCGCCGACAGGCTGGGACTACACGGCTTACGCGGCAATTCCGTACGACGGGCGGCGACATGAGATCATTGGAGGAGACCATTTCGTGAATCCCGCGCCAAGTCTGTATCATCAGCAAGTCTCGCGACGCATCCAGTTTCAGCTCTATGGCAGTATCGAGCTGCAAGAATTGGGCGTCGTTATCGACGCACCGGTCGACGTTCAACTGGGGCCACACGATATTGTCCAACCCGACCTGGTAGTCGTCACACGTGAGCGGAAGCACATCCTGACACCGATCAAGGTGAAAGGTACCCCCGACCTGATTATCGAAATACTCTCCCCATCCAACTACGACCATGACCTGAAAACAAAACGGGAAATGTACCAGCGTTGCCGCGTCCCCGAATACTGGATCGTTTTTGCCGACGAGCATCAGGTCCTGCAATTGGTTTTGGCTGACGATGTCTACACGGAGCACGTCGAAACCGACTCGATCACGATGGCAGTCCCACCCGGCAAAAGTGTCAACTTGACCGAGGTCTGGTAGGACAGAAAAGGGGTCAGGTGGGGCCGTTTTCCATTACAATGCGAAATAGGTACGATCCGTGACAACGCGAAACGCAATGACATTCGCAATTTCACGCACCCGCAAGAACTCTGCACACAAGAACTTTGGTCGCCTCCCATTCCACCGGGAACGACGGAGAGGTTTGCGTGAGGCGCGGACGCGCAAAGGCCGCAACGATACAAGCTCAACCACGACGTCACAGTTGATGCCGGTCTTCTCTCTACGATATGTGTCGCGACCTAATACCTCGAACGACAAAGTATTGCGCGATTGCCGGAGCTGTAAATACCTCGAACCACAAAGTATTGCGCGATTGCCGGTACTGTAAATACCTCGAACCACAAAGTAGATCGCTGATCCGCCATGCCAGAACAGCACCGAAGTCGGCGTCGGTAGCAAGCATCCATGCGGATAACCACGCAGATGTCCGATCCGTTTTTTGGATATTCGCGTCGCCATGGGCGATCGTGACGACTTCGTCACCGTCGTGCTTTCCTTCGCTAGGCGACACCGCTCGAAGCCATCGCCCCCCATCATCCTGCTCACTTTTTTCCGTGCCCCTTGACGCGCCTACAAGTCGTCGGTATGCTTACCTACGCTACGTAGGCATTGTACATGAAGTAGGGCGTGATTTCGCGGGAGAAGTGATGAACCCAAACGATTCCGGCCCGCTGACGGCGGCACAGCGGGAGATCATGGAGATTGTCTGGCTGCGGGGCGAAGTGACCGTGGCTGAGGTGCGCGACGAGCTTTCGGGCCATCGTCCGGTCGCTCGCAATACCGTGCAGACGATGATGGTACGACTGGAAGAACGTGGCTGGCTGGCCCATCGCGAGGACGGTCGGACGTTTGTTTATTCGGCAGCCAAACCGAGAGCGGCTTCTCTTGGGGCGCGCGTCTGGCAGTTTGTCGACCGGTTTTTTGCCGGATCGCCCGAACAGATGGTCAACGCTCTATTGGAATATCGTGGTCTTTCTGACGACGAAGCCGATCGAATTCGAACGATGATTTCCGCCGCCGAACATGAACCAAGACAGGTTCCGCAAGATGCTCCTCGAAAATCGAGCAAGAAGAGGTCGAGGCGACGATAGGCATCCGCCATCGCATCGTAGATCGTCGCGGGCGGGACATGAGGGTGAACGGTATCCACAACAGATAAGGGTCGCTAACATGAATGCGTTCATCGCCGCTTGGACAGCAAATGTGCTCGTCCAATTCACATCTCTGGCGGCCGTAGGGTTATTCACGGCAATACTCTGGCGACGGATTCCCGCTGTGCGGAATGCACTGCTGTTGGCTGTCTCGGTTTTGTCGCTGATTGCACCGATCGTGACCGCTACATTGTTGGCCACGAATCTATGTGTCGTCCAATGGGACGTCAGTCAAGCCAAGGACATAGCCCCACTAGCTACAAACCACAATCGGTCCGTAGCTTCGCCAACGCCCGCCAGCAATGCCTTGCACGACGATCCGAACGACTCCGTCATAGCCCTCCATGGCGCTGAAGGGAACAATGTGTTCACTTCGCGGGGGCCACATCCATCGCATGCGGGAACGACCGCATCTGCAGGGACCGACCATTCGGCACAAAGCCACACAGACCCGACGCTGAATGATTCAATGTCGCCATTGAACAACAAGCGGCGCGGAGCGGACATGCTGGCGGATTCCAATTTGGCCAATGGCCAGCATGTCGCGTCGATTCGCGGGCACCTGGTGCCACAGCGACTGCTGAGTGCAGCGAGCGTGCTGGGATGGATTTGGTTGATAGGGACCGTTGTGTTCGGCGGGCGACTTGTCATCGACAGCTGCCGATTGCGCCGACTGTTGGTTCGCGCGCAGCGAGCACACCATACCGAACTCCAACGGATCGTGAAACGCGTAACCCGCGAACTTCGGTTGCATCACGCGCCAGACATTCTCGTTTCGGCGGACGCCTCTGGGCCGTTTTCCGCCGGTCTGTGGCGACCGACGATCGTCTTGCCGATATGGCTGCCGCGGCGGGCCTCATCGGAGCATTTGCGTGACGTGATCGTACACGAAATCGCCCACATAATCCGTCGTGACCAACGCACGGTCCTGCTGCAAAACGTGATGGCCGTTTGTTATTGGCTTCACCCGTTTGTGCATGTCTTGAATCGCGAATTGGCGCGGGCACGAGAAGAATTGTGTGACAACTACGTGCTGGATACGACAAACGCGCCGTCGTATGGGCGCACGCTGTTGTCCATGGCGGAGTTGATATCTGCGCCGAGAGCAATACCAGGTGCGGTTGGCTTGTTCAGTTCGAACTGGAGACTTGAATCCCGCATTGCGGGGCTCTTGGACGCTGGCCGTAGCCGAAAGCTTCGCCTGTCCACGTGGGCAAACAGTGTCGTGTTCACGTTCATCGCGGCGATTGGCGCAATCGCCGTAACTGCGACAATTCAGGTTGCTGGCGAGCAACAACCACACGATGCCACGGCCGCGGCAACGGAACCGGAGGCGGCAGGGTCGACGTTGTCGATTGCAACTGGCCCCACGCTACGCGGACACGGACAAGACACAGAGATGTTGATCCGGGCACGCGTTGTGAGTACCGACGGGCAACAGACGGGCAACGTTGACGTTACGGCAGTCCAAACGATGCAGTTTAGTCGCAAGCCACTGGAAGTACACAAGCAAGGAGAGTGGTTCGAGGCCTGGGTGCCGATCGGTGACAGCCAATGGTTCATCTTGGATTTGTCGGCACATACAAAGGACGGTCGTCAGCGTGCAACGCAGCGAATCCCGATTTGGGAATTGCGTCAGGCGGCAATGAGCAACGTGAACTTGACACTAAGACCGGCAAATCGTTTGGTGAAAGTCTCCGTCACCAGGAATTCGCTCGCAATGCCCGATGCCCACATCGTTGTCGAGACTTCGATGGGACTCCCGTCGCGGGCAACGACGGATAACAATGGCGTCGCTACATTTTCCATGCTGCCGGACGAAGCGTTGCAACAGATGACGGCGTGGACCGATGATTACTTGATTGGTGGCTATTCGTTTTCACGCAAACCGAATCGTGACCCTTTGGGAACGGAATTTGAAATTGAACTGGACGAATGCCGCCTGCAGACGTTCCGCTTCTTGCATGTTGACAACGGAGCACCCGTGGCGAACGTTGAGTTTGACTTGGTGGTCGGTACGGGCGATCCGAATTACAATTTTGCCGCCGTCCCGCACACGTTTCCTGGTTGTCGGATGACGACCGACGCCCACGGCGAAGCCGATTTTCGCTGGTTCCCCAACTGGAAGTCGCACGGTGCGTATGTCGAAATTGTCGATCCGCATTGGGCGCGGGTAGACCAGGAGCTGACGACGACCGCCGACGGCGTGCTGGTGGTGAGGCTCAAGCCGCGTGTGGAGCGAAAGCGATTTGTTGGCAAAGTCGAGGCGGTGGACGGCATATCGGTGGGTGGCTTGAATTTGCAGGTGCGGTCGTTCCAGGGGGAAGAGCAAAGACGTTCGGATCACCTCAGTCCGTTCACCGACGCCAATGGCAATTTTGAAGCGGAAGTAATTCCGGGCGCAACGTATTGCGTCTGTGTCAACGATGATCTGGTTGCCAGCAATACGATCGACTTGATTCCCTTCGATCCAGCAACGGGACGATCCAAAGCGGCGAAGTTAACGGCATCTGAAGGGGAAGCGATCGAAGTCGAAGTGACGTCGGGGGACACCCGACGACCGATGGTCGGCACAACGATCTACTGCCGGGTTGTTCACAACTTTTCATGGTCAGAGAACGGCCAAGTCGAAAACGGAAGTGGTGGGAGAATGTGGAGCGTTCAGACGGACGAAAACGGAGTAGCACGAACGCGCGCAATCGCGGGAGCAAAACTCGAAGTGAGTGCCTATACGCAGGAGTGGCGGTCCGAGGAACGTGAGTTGACGGTAGCACAAAATGAACCAACCGTGATTAACTTCCATCGAAAGCTGGATGAAGAACGTATCGTGCGTGGGCAACTTGTCGTCGCCGACGGAGTAGATGCTGCGATTGCCGGCGCTGAAGTGTATTTTGGTTCGATTGATGGCGAGACCGACGAGACGGGTCAGGTAGCGACTGACGCGGAAGGGTATTTCGAGTTCAAAACGCGGGCCATCCAAGTCGGGCTACTCGCCTATTCGGCAGACGGCAAGGCCGCCGGGGTATTGAAACCCGAAACACTCGAGTCGCCGCTGACGGTAACGATGCTACCGACTACCAACTATCGTGGCCAGCTGGTGGCTGGTACGGGTGAACCGATCGGAAATCATCCGATGAGGCTAAACCCTACCGTCGAGGGCGAGCGGCGAATGAACGTCAACTTTTTTGCTGGGTTCCGTACAAAAGACTTTGAAACCCGCACCGACGCGGACGGGAACTTTGAACTTCAGTGCTTACCAACCGGCGTGCTGCTACGTCTGTTTGCCGATTCGCTGAACGGCGAAAACCACGATACGTACATTGATGACATTACACTGCAGCCGAATGTGACTCTCCCTCGCCAAGTCCACCGAGTTCGCCGCGGCAACGACGGCGATGATCGGCCGTTGCCGGAAAGGTATGCGGCTGTCTTACGCGACGCGAAGCTCAATGGCTACCACCTGCTGGTGATTGTGTTCGAAAAGGCGGCGGAGGATTTTGTTGGTCGCCACCTATTGGATTATCAGCGCACGCGTGAGGCAATGTCCTATATGGAACTCAAAGTGAGCAATGCAAATGTCACTGACGAGTTAGCGCGCAAGTTCGTCGATCTCAATGGTTGGCCCCAACCGAAACAAGGCGAGGTATTTGTCTGTGCGCTAGATGGCAACGGCAAGGAGATCGGGCGGAAAGTGCTGACGTTGCGGGATGACAAAGCCGATGAGCAAGCAGCGAAATTTCTCAGGCAACACGCGCCGACGCCAGCCGACGCACGCGCCAAATGGGACGCGGCGTTCGCCGAGGCACGACTGAGTGGCCGCAAGGTCATGGCACGTGTCGGTCAGCGGTATTGTGGTCCATGCTTCCGGCTGTCGCGGTGGCTGGACGACCATCGTGACGTGTTGGAACGCGACTACGTGCAATTGAAAGTCGACAATCTTTTGGACGAACACGGGATGGAATTATCGCAACGAATCATCGGCAATCACGAGAACCCGGGCGTACCATTCGTTACGATCTTCGATGCAGATCAGAATCGGTTGATCGATAGTGCATCGCCCACGGGCAACATCGGCTTTCCCGCCAACGCCCGCGAGCTGGATCATTTCCGCACGATGCTCATGGAAACCAGGTCGACACTTGCCGAATCGGATGTGGACGCTGTTGTTTCTGCAATTGAATAGATGTGGCTATGCGCTTAATACCTCGAACCACATAGTATTAGGGTGGCAATTGGTGTTCCAATACCTCGAACCACATAGTATTAGGTTATTCTGCCTTGGTGCAACTTCCGATGTTCGAATCCGCGACCGCGTTTGGCGTGACCGCGGTGTGTCGACAGTTCGGGCTTGGCGGTCGCCCGGGCTCTCTGTGCCTCTGTGGCTCCGCGAGACAATCTAACCGCGAGCCAAACGGTTTCGCCGATTTTGGAGAGCAACTCTTGGTCAATCAGCTTGATGCTTCCGGAGTGGTCGGTGTTTTCCCAGCTACGGGTTTGGCTGACGGTCGAGTTCCGAGAAAAGTTCGGCGAGATCGATGTCCAAACCGGGGAGAACATCGCCGCCGCTCAGTTTTCCACTGTCGTCGAGAACAACGTAATCCGTGATACTCGTGTAAGCGGCCACGCTCCGTTCTCGCGGATCGACCATCCAGACGAGCCGTACTCCGGCGTGAAAGTACTCGCGACGCTTACGCGACATCTCGGCGAGTGTATTTTCCAGGCTAAGAATCTCAACCGCTAGATCGGGAACGCATTCCGGAATGCTCGCATCGGGCATGCGGCGATTTGGCAACCGGACCCAGGAGAAAAAAGCTACATCCGGACCGCGGACCAACGACCCAAGAATGCGCACGAATCCATCAGGGCCCGACACAAGCCCCAAGTTCCTTGCGTTTACAAACGCTCGCAACATGCTCCCCAAGGCCAACGCGATCAGCGACTCTTGGCATCCCATTGCTTTCTCCACCAGCGTTCCATCCACAAGCTCGCACAATCGCCCCATCTCAATCTCGCGCTGTACGTCATTGAGGGTCGCGCTGCCGGGCGCTGGAGACCGGTAAATACGGTCGATCGAGATGCCGCCCAACTCGACGAGAACGTCGCTCAACGATCCGGCAACTGCGCCATTGGAAACAACATAAGACATAATCTTCCTTCTTTCGGACCTGGAGGCACTGCCATGATCGTCCGCAAGTGATCCCTTGGCAACTGCAGTCAACTCACAGGTTATCCGGCCAGGCGTGGAACATTGGCGCCCTGCCCCGACGGCATTATGATCATAAAGCACGATGTTGTGCCGGAATCCGTTCATGCCCATACCTGGAGAGCACTTCCATGCTCCGCCGATGTTTCTCTGTGATTCACTTGCTACTAGCCAGTCTGCTTAGCGCCCCCACGTTCGCGCAAGAATCGTATCGCGTCTATCTTGGTACGTATACCGACAGCGCAAGCCAAGGAATTTACCATTGCCAGCTAGACCTTGCAGACGGCACCTTGTCACCGGTCGCGCTGGCCGCTAAGACGAGCAGCCCATCGTTTCTGGCCATTCACCCGAATAAGAAGTACATGTATGCCGTCAATGAATCGGAGGCGACGATCTCGGCGTTCGCCATCGACAGCCATACCGGCAACCTGACGTTCTTGAATAGACAACCGTCGCAAGGTGACGCACCCTGCCACCTGGTCGTCGATTCTACCGGCAAATACGTTTTGGCCGCCAACTACACGGGAGGCAGCTGCATCTGCTTGCCGATCGCCGACGACGGATCGCTCGGCGAAGCCTCTTCCTTCCAGCAGCATCAAGGGGTACGCATTCACGCGCATTCCATTCATGTCGACCGAGCGAACAAGTATGCCCTGTGCTGCGACTTGGGTCTTGATCAAGTGATCGTTTATGCCTTTGATGCCGATCGCGGCCTGCTAACGCCCCATAGTGTCTTTCACACGCCGAAGGGGGCCGGCCCCAGGCACTTTGCCTGGCACCCCGATGGTCAGACTGCATTCATCAACGGCGAAACGGATCTGACCGTTATCGCTTGCCGATACTACGCCGATCGCGGAGAGCTCCAACAAATGCAAGTCCTGTCAACGCTGCCCACCGATGTGACGCGAAACGGCGGCAGCACCGCGGAAACCGTCGTCCACCCGTCCGGAAAATTCGTTTACGTGTCCAACCGGGATCCGTACAACTCAATCGCCATCTTTTCCGTTAATCCCGAAACCAGATCGTTGACGCCTGCCGGACACCAGGCAACCGGTATCAAAACGCCGCGCAACTTTGCCATCGACCCGACGGGCACATTTATGCTGGTCGCCAACCAATCGGGGGGCAACGTCCTCGTCTTCCGCATCGATCCCGATACGGGAGGTCTCTCGCCGACAGGCCACAGCGTGGAGGTGGCTAATGCCGTCTGCGTCCGGTACCTGGAACGAGGTCCGTGAACCGCGAACTTGCTGATGAGTTGAAGGTGCCGCAGAATCGCTGAAAGAATAAGCACTCCATTTGAATGTTTCTGGCCGGAAGCTTGGTAGAACGGAGCGGTATGGGTTGGTTAGAATAAACCACTTGTCTTCGGCGCCCCGATTCCGAAACCACCACAAGCTGCTGAGCCGTCATCGATGGAAAATGGTTCCATTACGCGTTGGATTTTGTCGTTGAAAGCTGGGCATCCAGACGCGGCCGATGCACTGTGGGACCGGTATTTCGAGCGGCTCGCCGCAATCGCTCGGCGACGGCTGGTCCATCGTGTGCAGGCGGTGGATGGCGAAGATGTGGCGGTGAGTGTCTTTGACACGATTTTTCGGGGGGTCTCCGCCGGCCGCTTCCCCAAATTATCCGATCGGACCGATTTGTGGAAATTACTTGTCGCAATCACGCACCAAAAGGTGTGTAATCAGTTGAGGCACGAGCGCGCGCAAAAACGGGGCGGCGGCAACGTCAAGAAGATTTCAGAAATCAATGACCTAGCAAATCCGTTGTCGCTGATCGAGCTCGATAATCGCGAACCGACACCCTTGGAAATTGCAACGTTGGAGGATGCCTTCTCGCATTTGTTGGCGGTGCTGCCCAACGACCAAATGCGACGCATCACGTTGCTCAAGCTGGAGGGTTTTTCCAACAGCGAGATTGCCGAGATGGAGCAGGTGACGACCAGGACAGTCTTGCGCAAGTTGCAGGTTATTGAGGCGGCTTGGCTCAGCAAAGTGGAATAGCAACCGAAAGAATTGGTGATGTCACGCAAGATCAACCATCCATCGTTGCAGGACTACTTCCAGCGGCTAACCGAAATCGACTCGATCTGCGACCAATTCGAATCACTGCTGCGCGATGGGCAACCGGCGAGTCTTGGGGAGTTTTTAAACAGTTCCTCTACGGCAAATCGCGACGTGTTGTTTGTGGAATTGTTGCAGATTGAGCGAGACTATCGGCTGCGGGCCGGTGAGGCGGTCACAGAACAGCATTATCTTGAGCGTTATCCGGAGTTTGCCGGAGCGATCCGGCACGTGTTTGAGGACTTGATATCCACCGCCCGCACGACGGACTTCACCAACTCCGACCGTCTCCAGCAACCGGCCCCAAACATCGACCGCATCGGACGCTTTCGCGTTTCTGGCCTATTGGGTCGTGGAGCCTGTGGCAATGTGTATCAGGCGGTTGATCCGACGTTGGGCCGCGACGTTGCCATCAAGGTCGCACACGCTGGTGAATTGGACCGGAAACGGCTGACGCGTGAAGCGACCAACGCTTCGATGTTGTCGCATCCGGGTATCGTACCGGTGTTTGAAGTTGGCGACTTTGACGGCGGTTTATACATCGTCATGGAATACGTCCGCGGCCACACGCTGGCAAAAGTACTGCGGCATGTCACGCAATTTGGCGAGCACGAAGCGGCTGATATCGTCTGCCAGTTGGCAAAGGCGGTTCAATACGCACACGGAAAAGGCGTCATCCATCGCGACATTAAACCGTCGAACATATTGGTGGAACACCCGACCAATGAACACGTGTCGCTCGATGATCTCGACTCAAAGTCCGTCGTCCGTATTACCGACTTCGGTCTTGCCCAACAATATGATTCCGGCGATTCGACGTCACTTCATGGCGTCGTGGGAACACCCGGTTACATGAGCCCGGAGCAGGCAGCGGGGAAATCCCAGGCGGCTGATGAGCGGTCCGATATTTTCAGTTTGGGGATGGTGCTGTTTCATTTACTCACCGGACGCGTGGCGTTCGAGGGCGAACTGTTCGACGTAATATGCAGAACGGCCACTCAGGACGCGCCGGATGTCCGATCGCTGCGAGCCGATGTCTCCAAAGATCTCGCTGCCATCTGCAATCGCTGCACTGCTCGCGAACCAACGAAACGCTATGCGTCGGCGCGAGAACTACTGGACGACATCGAACGCTGGCGCCGTGGCGAGCCGACACACGCCCGATATGAATCGCCCATGGTACGTGCGACGCGAAGGTTCATCGCCAGCCGCCGATCCAGGGCCTTAGCGCTGCTCTCGATATTGGCCCTCGTTGCGGCATTTACCACACTGCATTGGCAGAATTCGTTGCGGGAGCAATTGATCGAGACGAAAATCAATGATTATTTGCGATCAGACTCGTCTCAGCTGCCAGAGCAACTGAGCATAATCCATGATTCCCTACCACTTTTAGAACCTGAGCTAACAAAGCGATTCGATCGCGCGACCGTGGGATCCCGTCATGGGCTGCTGCTGGTGCTCTCCCTGCTTCGCACACACCCCGAGTACGCGGAACGTTGTGTCGCCGAGCTACTTCGTGCGGCCCCGGACGATTTCGTCGCGTTGCTCGGTGAATTGGCGGACAATTCGCAGATCCCGAACATTCTGTCCGCCACCTGCAGTGACGAAGCAGTTTCCGACCGTAGTCGCTGCATCGCATATTGCGCGTTGACGCACTTGCGACAGCACGATACACATCTGCTCTCATCCCGTGAAGTGCTGACTTGGTTGATGGCTGAAGAAATCGGCGCGTTACCCCACTGGAGCCGAACACTCGTTGTGTGTCGTGACGCACTATTGCCTGACCTACGTCAGCATTTGGCAACTCCGGCGACGTCCGCCAAAGCGTTTGTCATACTGCGCACGTTGTACGCCAACGACACGAACACGTTGCTCTCACTCACCCCCCTGCTAGACGGCAGCCAATGGAAGCAACTGTTACCGCAGTATTCGACGTCCGCCGATGAATCTCGCCGGGCGTTACAAGCCCTATGGCAACAGGCCGAGATCGATGGCGACACGAGTGATCCGGCGATGCTCGGAAAGGCCCGTCTCGCCCTCGCCCAAATCGCACTGGGGCAATGGCCAGAAAACTTGTTCCGTTACGATGAAAACGCGAGTATGGAGAGCTACGTTGTCCATCTTGCACGCAAGTGGCTGAAACCCGATTGCCTGACCGATCGCCTTTTGGGTTCCGCAGATCCCCATACGCAATTCGCCTTGTTGTCGGCACTCGGGACGTATCCCATCCAGGACCTGCCAGACAATGCTCGATCGTCACTTGTCCCGTGGCTGGTGGAGCAATACCGCCACCACCCGGATTCTGGCGTACACAGTGCCATTCGCTGGCTCGTTGACCGCTGGGGGCTGCAGAACGAACTTGCCGATACGGAGGCAGAATTGGCTGCGGCCGGCTATAACGAAAAGAACAATTGGTACCACAATCAGATCGGCCAGATCATGATCGTGGTCCGCGGACCGGTGGCGTACCTGAAGGGACAGCTCGAATCCGGGGCGATTCTTGAGACGGTCTACGAACATGGTCCGATTTCGTCAGCGGTTCCGTATTCCTTTGCCGTATCCGCGACAGAGGTCCGTTGGCGAGATGTGTTGCAATTGCCGGAAGTCGCGTATTTGACACCGGATTCGGTTGACCGTTTGGAACGGCCCATTCGCAACATCAACGTATTCACGATCAGTGATGTGTGCACTGCAATGGACCGCCTTGCGGGCATCACCGACGCCAATGCCATGCAACGCGTCAGTGATATCGTCGTCTGCAACTACAAGGCCACCGGCTACCGACTGCCGACCGACGACGAATGGGAATATCTCTGCCGCGCCGGCTCCACCACCCGCAACTTTTTTGGAACCGTCGACTCACCATTTCTTTCCGAATACGCTTGGAACGACGGAAATGCCAAAGAAGACCGGCCAGGTGGGCAAAAGATGCCCAATCGATTGGGTCTCTTTGATATCAACGGCAACGTTCACGAATGGACTCTCACTCCCGTCAAAACGCAACAAAACGAGCCGGCTCACGTCGTTCAACTTGGCGTAAACACGACAATGTTCGTGCGTGGTGGGGCATGGGACACGGAACCCATCTATATCCGTTCTCATAAACGAGCCCCTTGCTTAGCGAATGCGCAACGTGCTACGTTGGGCTTCCGTTGGTGCCACACCATCCATGACGCCACGCACATGTCGTCGGCCGCGAAGTAGTCGTTTTGGTATCTTTTTCACGTTTAACACCGAGGTTTGTAATGGCAAAAAAGAAAGCGGCAAAAAAGACCACGAAGAAATCCCCGAAGAAACCCGCGACACAAGCAGGCAAACAGTCGTCCTTGTCCAAGAAAACGGCGCCGGCAAAGAACAACCAGAAGTCCCAGCCGGCCACGACCGCCGCTGGTGGCACCGGTTACTGCGAATACCATTGTAGCAACGGTGACTGGTGGCCAGCCAATGCGATGCCCGAGCCGGGCTATTATTGCCCAGACTATCCGTTCCGCGAACAGGAGAACCTCGGCTGTACGGAAGGCACGACAACGATCATCCCTGCCGTGGAAATTCCGAGTCGCAAAGCGAAAAGTGGCGCCTCGATTAGTGACGGTTCCCATTGTGTCTATCAGGTTAAGCGTGGGAATTTCTATTTCGTCGATGCCGTCTGTGAAGCTGGGCATTTCTGCCCGGCTGACCTCTTTGAATTTGCTACCTCGAGCGGGCATGGCAAGTTGGGGCGATTGGTGCGAGCTCTGCGTGACCTGGGCGATGATGTGGAGGCGACCATCAGTGTCTCTTCGGCACTGATTGCACAATGTCGTTCCAAAGGACATACGCCGCGAAAGCACCGCGGCGCGAAGTAGCCGATGACAACATGCCGAACCTGCGGCAACAAAAGTCCTACCACACGTTGCGCGTCACTCGTCCAAGCAAAGCAGGAGTTGCTGCCCAGCATCGTACTGACCGTCAAAGACTACCGGGGACTATCAATGCGTGACCAAGCGTTGATCCCGGCGACATTTTTACGACGGCATTCGTCGTATTCCGCCAACCACACTTCGTGGGAATGAACGTTGGGCAAATGCATGCCGCCGGCAAAGTGCCAGATACGAATATCATCGCGTGGCGGACAGGCCACGGGATGATAGTTGTATTCCATCCCCAACAATGCGTGCGAATAATCTGGCAATAGCAATTGGAACGATACCTCATCGGGGATCGGCATCGTGCGGGCCGCAAGCGTGAGCCGGTCCCATTCGCCCAACAGTAGCGATCCACGTCGCATGGCAAACACGCCAATATTGATCGCCGGGTGCGCTGCGTCGAGCGCTCGGTCGATCAATTCCGTCAGCGAGTATCCAAGCGTTTCGTTGGAGATGTTCAACCTGCGCCATTTCCCTAACAACTCGCGATAGTGGTCATCCGTGGTCGTCCAGCAGCCAAACACCGTTGCGGTTATATCATGTCGCTGGGCGCTGAGGAGCAACTTGCTGATATCGCCCACAATAAGCGTGTCGGCATCGAGAAAGACGGTCGCCTCATAAGGTGATTCGGCAATCGCCTTCGGCTTTGTCAAATAGGCCGCCGTTTGAACGGCAGCTCGTCTTTCACAGATTTGCCGGTGATCAATTCGAAGTGCTGCGTCCTGAGCGCATCGTTCACCAATTTCGTGTGACTCAGGCCGCGTCGTGAAGACGGTCACCGGCCCGTCATACCACTGGCGCAGACTATGTAGAGAAACAACAAATCGAGCCGCCAGCCTATTGCTTGTCAGCAGATAGACAATTCCGCAAGTCATGGATTTCTCGCGAAGGAGCTCGCCGATCGTCGTCGCATCGTGATGGAAGCGGCGACCATGGGCACGACGAACCAACTAACAGTCGCTGGTTCCGGGACGACAACGGAGATATTGTCGATCAGCGCGTCAAAGCTGACGGTTCCCTCGGATACGTCCGTAAATGACAGCGTCGTGCGCCGAGAATCGGCCACAAACGAAAAGTGGTATTCGTCCCAGGGTCCCGGCCAGGCACCAGATGAATCCGAAACCGTTTCGTCCATCAGCACCGTGGCCCCTTCAATGAGCACCTGCAAGGCCGCCGTACCAGTACCGGTTCCTCCCTTGGCAAAGGCAAAATCAAGGTTGTAACCGATTCCGGGAATCGTGGCAAATTCTTGACGAATCATACCGATGGGTGGATCGTTCCCGCCGTTGAATCCCAACAAATAGTCTCCCTCGTACGGCACGCAACACACATTGGTATTCACATCGTAGATCTCGACGTCACCTGATCTCATCCAGCCAATAAAATTGTGCGTTTCAAACCCGCCATTGACCAGCAGGTTTTCGGCACTCGCCGCCGGGCGAGGGCAAAGTACCAACAGCCAGACGGCAATCGTACCGAATACCTCGAGGTTCGAGGTATTGCAACGAAACAACATGTTCTTGGACATCGTAGCAAGCTCCTTGTTCGCGCACCAAAGCCAGCGTCGGTTCATACCTGGTCGGCCTCGAAATAGTCATCATCCGCAATGTCGGGGATCCCGACCACCAGCACTCGCATTTTGCCGACGGCGCCGTGAACAACTCCGGGCGGAATATGCACGAGCGATCCAGCTGCCACAGGATGTTTTGCACCATCAAGCACGACGTGCCCCTCCCCTTCCAGAACGTAGTACAACTCGGTCGATCGCTGATGATAGTGCGGGCGAGCTCCATCGATGTCCACGGCGTGAGCCCACGCCGCCGGCAACAAGTGCTCGTCTTCACGACTGATCAACCGGTCCCGCCATCCACAGGCGCTCCGTTCTCGCGGGACTTCCCCCGCGTGACGTACGAGCACGGTTTTGCCTGGCTCTTTCGTCATGTGCAGATTCCCTCAGCAAACAACACGAAACCGATCCCGCTTCTGCCCCTTTCACCCCGACCCTCTCCCCCACATGGAGTTGCGGCGATGACTAACACAACAATGTCGCGTGTTCTGCGCAACTCCTTACGAGGGAGAGGGCGCCCGGTACACTACCGTCTTGGACAGTCCACCTGTAGTCTACCGGCTGTCTCGCAGGATGCAACATCGAATATTCTTGGACAATTGTTGCACGACGTCCTCTGCTCCCCTATCTTCGATGTGTGCGAACGGTCCCAGGAGATACCATGGATTTACGAATGAACTCGCTCCACATCATCGTCTTTTCGACACTGCTTGTGCCGGCGCTGGCGCACGCCCAGGCACCACCATATACGATCGAACGGACGGTGGCACGCCAGGGTTTTGATGGTCACACATGCTGGGTCCACGCGCGTGCTGGCGTGATTCCACCTCGCGTGATTGGCAACAAAGGTGATACGCCGCTCGTGATGATGACGCTTCAACGACTGCTCCTCAGCGGTTCGGACGTCTTCTACGCACTCAATGAAATGCACACAAGCGACCTGGGTGGAAGCTGGACAGAACCTAATGAATTAACGTCGTTCGGCCGACAGACATTCCAGAGCGATCAGTCGGGCAGGAACGCACCGACCGGTTCGGCAGTCGCATCGCACTTGTTACAGCATGGTGATCAGACAACGGTATGTGACTTTGTTCCGCAATGGCACGCATCGACAGAGCGGCTATTGGGAATTGGTCAGTCGGTTTGGTATCGGGACAATCGTGTGATGGCAACACGCCCGCGTGGAATCGCCTATGCGGTTTACGACGCCATCGCACGCCGCTGGTCCGCCTGGGATGTCGTCGGATTGCCCGACGAGCCTCGGTATCAGAATGCCGGATCCGGGTCGGCTCAGCGAGTCGACCTGATCGGTGGCGACATCCTTCTGCCATTCTACTTCAAAGAGCCGCAGGCGACGCAATATGCGTCAAGCGTCGTCCGCTGCCGCTTTGATGGCAAGAAGCTCTACGCGGTGATGATCGGTAACGCGCTGACGGTGCCGGAAAAGCGAGGGCTCTACGAACCGTCGCTCGCACATTTCGGCCAGCGTTACTATCTGACGATGCGCAACGACGATCGTGCATACGTTAGTGTCAGTGACGACGGACTTCTCTTCGCCGAGCCCCAACCGTGGCGATATGACGACGGTTCGGAAGTCGGAAGCTACAACACGCAACAACATTGGGTAACCCATAGCGACGCATTGTACCTGGTCTACACACGACGTGGTGCCAATAACGACCACGTATTTCGTCATCGCGCACCCCTCTTTATCGCCGAGGTCGACACCAACACGTTGCGAGTGAAAAAGGCAACCGAAGAGGTACTCGTGCCTGAGCGTGGTGCGAGATTGGGGAATTTCGGCGTCGTTGATGTGTCACCAGACGAAACCTGGGTGACCGCCGCGGAATGGATGCAACCAAAGGGAGTGGAACAGCGTGGCAGCGACAACAGCGTCTATGTGGCGAAATTGAAATGGCGTTCCCCGAATCGCGCCTACCAGCCGGCAAGTCACGCAGCGTCGCCGGATGCGGAGCAGACACGTGCCCCAGCGAGAATTACGCAATCCCTGGATTCGCGATCCAGACGGTCACAACAGTGGCATACGCTCCAAGGCTACTGCGCCCCACCCCTTCCCCTGCAAAACGACGTCGGACAGTACGATTCGCTACTGTCTTTTTCCGATGGCCGCCGCGTGGAGGACGCCAAGCAATGGCAATGCCGGCGAGCAGAACTGTTCGCTCAATGGGAGCAGCTTTTGGGCAAATGGCCAGCACTGATTACTGAACCGGATGTCGAGATCATTTCCAGTGAACGACGAGAGACTTTTGAGCAACACCGTGTTCGATTTGCCTGGACGCCCAATGAAAAGACCACCGGGTACTTGCTCGTTCCGGATGGCGATCATCCGCGCCCAGGCGTGATTGTCGTATACTACGAACCGGAGACGGGCATCGGCTTGGGCAAGCCCTATCGCGACTTTGCCCTGCAATTGACAAGACGTGGCTTCGTCACATTGTCGATTGGCACTACTGAAGCGACCGCTGCTGAGACTTACGGAATCTTTTTCCCGTCACTCGATGATGCGCAAGTCCAACCGCTCTCGATGTTGGCTTATGCCGCGGCCAATGCCTGGTACGTGCTGGCGGATCGCCCGGAAGTGGACGCCAAGCGGATTGGGATCGTGGGTCATTCGTTTGGCGGCAAATGGGCGATGTTTGCTTCGTGTTTGTTCGAAAAGTTCGCCTGTGCTGCATGGTCTGATCCGGGCATCGTATTTGATGAGTCGCGATCGAACGTAAACTACTGGGAACCTTGGTATTTGGGATACCATCGGCCCCCATGGCGAAAGCGAGGCATGATTGCGGTCGACAACCCGGCACGGGGGCTCTATCCCAAACTGGTAGCCGATGGCCATGACTTGCACGAACTTCACGCGCTGATGGCACCACGCCCGTTTCTCGTATCCGGGGGTGCTGAGGACGGCGTTCGGCGCTGGCAGGCATTGAATGCGACCGTTCAAATCAATCGCCTGTTGGGATTCGAAGATCGGGTGGCAATGACCAATCGGGCGGAACACGACCCGAACGCCGATTCCAACGCGGCAATATATGCGTTCTTTGAGCATTATCTTTGGGCGGAATAGGCGACACGGACAACGCGTCGGCCACGATTTTTTCACCACGATCGGGCCAGGAAAAGTCCCGTTGCGGCCTGCGACAGCTGCAGCTAGAATACTCGGACACTCAAGCCAGAGTGGCGGAATTGGCAGACGCGCTGGATTCAAAATCCAGTGCCCGCAAGGGCGTG
>JAGQPD010000222.1 GCA_020426865.1 Planctomycetales bacterium | reverse complement strand
TTGCCCTGATGCGCGAGACGCAGGATGGCTTCCGCCTCGCCGAGGAAGACCTTGAACTGCGCGGCGGTGGCGAACTGCTGGGAACGCGCCAGTCGGGCGACACCCCGTTCAATGTAGCATCGCTCGAACAGATTCAGCGCCTCCTGCCGATCGCCCACGACGATGCCCGGCTGTTTGTCGAGAATCAGCGGGGCCTGGAGGGACACCGTGGTGAAGCGGCAAGACTGCTGCTTTACCTGTTCGAGCGCGACTGGGGAGTGCAGCTGCTGAGGGGTGGTTAGGCGGCCAGACGAACCTGATCGCGACCATCGTGCTTGGCCTGATAGAGTGCGGCATCGGCGCGTTCGATGAGCGTCGACATGGTATCTTTGGGGAGCGAATGGGACATGCCAACGCTGACCGTCAAGCGCAGGTTGAGACCTTCGTAGTTGAATCGTCTTTGTTCGATAACGCTCCGAACCCGTTCGCCGGCCAGTTTGGCCTTTTCGACCGAAGTGCTGGTGAGGACGATCGCGAACTCCTCCCCTCCGTAGCGGGCGACAATATCGATATCACGCATGGACGACTTGAGTGTTTCGGCGACTTGCTGCAGGATGGCATCGCCCGCCTGGTGTCCGTAGGTATCGTTGAAGCGTTTGAAATGATCGACGTCGACCAACAGCAGTCCGACGGGAATGCCTTGTTGTTCCCAGTCGGCGACTCGGCTGACCAATTCCATTTCGAATGCCCGTCGGTTGGCGATCTTTGTCAGCGAGTCGCGCATGGTATCGACGCGATGGGATTCTTGCAGGCGGTTCAATGTGCGAAGCCATTCATCGCTGAGGGTGCCGATAATGGTGGCTGTCAGCAACAGCGTCAGGGACCAGATCCCGGTGTGGAGCAGGGCATGGAAGTTCGGATAGACCCCGACGTAGACTACGGATCCGGAGGACGTGCCGAGCCACAGCGATTCGGTCTGGACCAACACTACTGAGCAAGCTGCGATTACAGCCAGGATAATGGTACGAGTGCGACCGAGGAACAGTCCTCCGCAAGCGATGGGCAAGTAGAACAAGTGCAGGATGAGCTTCGAGTCGTTGGCGAGCATCCGTAGCAACGTTGTCAAACCGAGCACGACTGTCACGAGGACAATCATGCCAAACGGGTTCGGTTTGTGCTTGGTTGATGACATGTGGCGAACTCGGCGGATGTTTTTCAAAAAGGGAAATACGATCGACTAAATGTGTCCAATGAGGGGGTTCCAATTCACGTCGATTCGCGAGTGGATTCGCGGGACAAGTTCGGCGGATTCCGGACGATTATCCAACAGGTTTGCGGCGAAGTTGGCGATGGGTACAAAGCCAACTTCCATACATGCGGACAACACATCGTGTCGGATGGGTACGTTGGTTGGTTCTTGTTCCAGTGTTTCAATCGCTTCGCTGTCGGGCGCGGGCAACGCCGCCTCTGGACCGGACAACATCAATCGAGCGGAGCCTCCGCACTCCCAGACGCTGGTGTTGGAGCGGGTGAGCATTTGTCGGAACCACGCGAGCTTGGGGCGCGGATCCGGGTGCGACTCGTCGTGCGGACCGAGGTCATTCATGCCTTGAATTGCAGCGACGCAATCGGTTTCCTGGACAATATCCTGCAGGGTAACGCAGCAGGCGCTCAGGAGTGTGTTGACGAAACGCTCGAAGTATTCGCTATCTTCCGCAATGACGGTGGCCAGGCCGCCGACTTCACTCAGCAATTCGTTTTGTACGATTTGTTCGACACGGGCCACGGCGCGTGCCATGTGCAACGGTAGCGACTCGCATACGGAATGAACCAGCCGGTGAGAATGCTCGGAGCTTTTCTCGAGGCCGACCGCGTCCTTTTCGAAGGCTTCGCGCAAGTCATTGGCCGTTGTCAAAAGCGACGCAGACATGGCATGGAAGGTGTCGGCCCACGTCGCGAGTTCCTTTTGAATCGCCTTCAACAGGTGCTCCATGCACTCCAATGCAAAATCGCAATTGGCCAGTTGGACGTATTGATTGAGCAACATCCCTGGCGCTCCGGTGGTTGCCGGGCCCTTGCTGGTCAAGGAGTTGGCAATCGCCGACTCGATAGCTTCGCGGCTGGTGGCTACCTCGCGGCGAACCTCGTGCGTTTTTTCGGCCAACAGTGTGAATCGCTGCCGCCAGGCAGTGAGTGTAGCTTCGGTCCCCCACAGTCGGGACACAGGGGTGTCAATGAGGGCGCTGATCGTATAGGCCAGGGACTGTCCGAGCTTCATCCCTTCGCGAGCGAGAGCGGTTTGAACACGTTGCAGGTTTTTCCGGTGCGACGGTTCGCGAGCTTCCGCATCGTCGTCGGCGAGTAGGAATCGCGCGGCGTTGCGGATTGTTTCGCGAATCGCTGTGGCGGCTGCCGCCATCTTCTGTTTGTTCTTGATTTCGGACTCTGCGGGGAGGACGCTTGCCAAGTGTCTGGAAAACCGCTCGGCAAGCGGTTCCCGCAGAACTTCCTTGGCCACCTCGTAGACGCGAGAGGTCAATTTCGGCACGGTCAATCCCGAGCGGTCGAAGGTGAGCGCCGTGAATTTCTCTGGGAGGAATGTGTCGGCTGTCGCTTTTTCTTTACCCAGCCAGTGGAGCAGGACGTGGGACGCCAGTTGTTTGGCGGCCAGCTTCAAGGCCTCTTGGTTCATCATTTCGATGAATCCCAGCCCAAAGGTACGGACATAGGGGACATCGTCTGGTGGCGCTTCACTGCGACTCTTGGTAAAAAACGCTCCACAATGGGTCGCGACGTTCAAGAACAGGTATTCGGAGATGTTATCGACCGCGGATTCGAATTCATCGGGCCGCAGGTCTTCTCCCAGGTCCAGCAGGTACGTGTGGTCGAAGGGGGGGGTGGACTTGTCGAAGGCCGGCAGACCGCAGCTGGTATCACCCGGATAGCCTTCGGAATGAGCGAAGTGTTTCAGCTCGCTTAAGCAAGCGTACGAATTCGCCACAGTCAGATCTCTGTCACTAGCGAATCGCCCAGTGGAGTGTAGTAGGATGCCAGTGATGGAGCCATGTTCCAGGGCCAGTTCTTCAAAGGCAGTCCGGACGGTGTAACCCATGTCGATAACGCTGCCGCTTCCGATACCACCGGCGATCGACGTAACGATGTATACCCTCGGCGTTGGATCGGGGGCCATGCTCACAAGTTGGGCCGTCCGTTCGACTTGTTCTTGATCACACGTGTGCGACAGCAGCTTATGCAGCCGCTGCATGATTTCTTCGTGGTGATCGATGAACGCGAGACGCCCGAGCGGACGGAGCCCTTCGGTTTGCAGACTACGCGGGATGTTGTAGATCCAGCGGCGGCTAAGCCATGCGAGGTGCAGTTGTTTGTCGCCGCGATACTCTTCGGGGCGACGTAGGGGGATTCCCAGTGTCTCATTGAATTCCAGGCAGTCGTTGCCCAGGCTCATCGTGGCTGCCGCCAGGTCGCGTTCGTCGCTATCCATGCATAACCAGGCGATCGACGGGAATTCGTTCCGTTCGCCCAACCGGTCGAACAGACGCTTGCGGAACCGGCGAACCGCTTGCGTGGCCGTTTGACCAATCGCGATCACGATGGTGGGATGAAACGAGGCATTGACCAGGTCGATATCGAGCGACGGGAGTCGGGTGATCTTGGGCGCGACCCGAACGAGCGGCGCGGCGCTTTCAGACATGACCAGTGTCGAGCCGGGGGTCGGTGGACCGACGTGCGTCTTGGCATCTGTCTTGATGCTGTGGGACGAACCGCCAGACAACGGCCGCGACCTGGCGATGGGGGAAGTGTGGTCGCGGCGTTCGCTCAGCGCTTCGACCATGGCCATGCAGCTTGGGAAGCGACTGTCTGGATTCTTCGACAGTGCCCTGGAAATGACGGATTGATCGCCGCGCGGCAGTGGGCTCAGTTTCGGACGGCTATGCAGGTGTTGGGCGGCCAATTGTGCCGCGGTGGTGCCGGAGAACGGACGGTGCCCGGTCAACATTTCCTGATAGACGATCGCCAGGCTGTATTGATCGCTCGCCTTGCACGGCCGGCCATCGAACAGTTCAGGGGCGGCGTACGTCGGCGTGAGCCCGCCCATCAGCGATTGGGTATGGTCGTGGATATCCTTGACCAGGCCGAAGTCGCCGACCTTGATGTGACTGCTGAGCAGCAGCAGGTTTTCGGGCTTGATATCCAGATGTTGCAGCGAGTGGACTTGGCCAATGAAGTCCAGTGCATCGGCCGTATCGCGCATGAACCGCAGTAGTTCATCGCGGGGGATACCGGTATGCCCTTGTTCGAGGTACTTATTGAAGGCATCGCGAAGGCTCATTTCGGCCAATTCGGTGATCACCACGAGTTGGCCGTTGACGACTTCGATGCGATCGAGTGCCAACAAGAACGGGTGTCGCAGCTCTTTGATGCGGTTGAGTGCTTTGAGTTCGCGCTGTGCGCGGTTTTCGTCGTGGTAGCCATAGATGAACTTGATGGCTTTTTGGATGCCACCAGGTGCTTCGGCGGTCCAGACTTCACCGTAACCTCCCGCGCCAATTTGTTCGCGCAACAGATACCCGAGAATCGGTTCGGCGGTGGTGGGGGTGGCGGTCAAGGGGCTGCTGTCTTTCAAAAGGCTGGGACTTGTCAAGGAAGTCCCGCGAGTCACCAACTAAGTGTAGCTTTTACTCAACGCACGAACGGCTCTTGGACGAATTTCGCGTAACGGACTGATCATTGCATTCGCTACAGGTCGTACGATAGGGTCAACGGTTCGCGGCGGACCCTGACGCGACAATACTAGGACATGGAAGTGTTAAAGGTATGATTCAGTGGAATGCTGGTGGACTCGTTGGGTGCCGGCGCGGCGGTTGTGGGTGTGGGGCCGGCGTTGGCTGGTGCTGTTGCGGGGCGGTCTGTCGTTTGCGGTGCCGCATCCGTGGCCGCTGGTGCCACACGTTCGTGCCTGCCGGACTCGACCTGCGACCAATCCTTCTTAGCGGCTTCTTCGTTAATGACGATCGTAAAGTAGCTGGCGGTGACGCGGTCGAAGTACTCGTCACGCATTTCCATCGGCAGGTCGTTGTAGACGCAATAGTTGCGGATTTGGCTGAGTAGATCGCGCGGGTGGCAGCGGCGCATGGCGCGGCCCGCCCGTTGGTAGTGCTTGGTGACGAGATAATCGACGACGTCCGGGCGGTATTCACAGCCGAAGGCTGCGGCGTAGATTTCGAACAGTCGATGGAATTCGTCTTCGCCGGGGTCGGTGATTTCCACTTTGTAGGGGATGCGTCGCAGGAAGGCGTCATCGACCAGGTCCTTGGGGTCCAGATTTGTCGAGAACATCGTCAGCTGTTCGAACGGAACCTGAAATTGCTGTCCCGAGGCAAACGATAGGTAATCGACGCGATTTTCCAGGGGGACGATCCAGCGGT
>JAGQPD010000221.1 GCA_020426865.1 Planctomycetales bacterium | reverse complement strand
AGGCCTGGTCGATTACGGCATGCAATTCCTCGCGGTTGCGAGGAAAGAATTTTTGCGAGTAACCCTGGTTGCCAGAGTTTTTGGAACGCCAAGACCTAGCAAAGGTGATGGCGAAATACTCGGCACCTTCCGCGCCTATCTCCCGCCAGATGCTGGCTCCGATTGCACCATTTCGTACTGTTTTTTCAGGCCGTTTCGAATCGGCCTTACTCTTTTTGTCTGACATAGTATCCTCCTAAAACATGGTTTGTCGAAGGACTATGGTGCCACAGTTGCGGATGCTACTCAAGTTGGACGGAGCTTTCTTTATCGCTCGGAAGGGGACCGATGCAACTCGGTCGGCTTGGCTGGGGGCCTTGCTTGAGTTAGACGCTAACCCGCCGTCGACTCAGCAGCCTTTAGCATGGCCTGCTGCATCAACCACTCAGCCTCCGCCGAATGGGCGCTATACTGGTCGTCGAACAAGACGATCATTCCCCTTTCGAAGACCATGCGATACACAACAAGCTCGGTCTTTTCCGCGATCAGTCCCTTTGCCGCCAGACCACGGGCTTGGGCTGGAATCCACTGTGCGACGACGACTTGATTGCCATCGGTGATCGTGAAGTCGGTTGTCCACCGGTCCATGTCAACAATTTCGACACATTCAAAGAAGAGTCGACACGCCCGGTCCATCGCCTCGATGCCAACATGCCGGCCCGCAAAGGGCAGAATCTGAGGGTCTCCTGGCATAAAGAACTCGATATCGTCGGACAAAAAATGCCGACAGTGCGTTACGACATCCCCCTGGTAACGTTTTAGGTTCTCGACGAACTCGAGTGCAAGCCCCTTGGGATTGCAGATCAGGTCCTCTGGGTAGAGCGGTTCATCGGGCGTGCTTAGGGCGGTTGCGATATCATCGATCGTTTGGGTCGCTATCTTCTCCCCAGCTTCGGCTTTGGCGACGAGCCGGGCACTGTAACCCGCTCGGATTCCGAGTTCCGCCTGGGACCAGTCACGACCGATTCGGCGGGCGGCGATTAGTTCGCCGTTGCACCGGTAGGATCGTTGCGAAGGCTTTTTCTTCCAGGCCATATGAGTGGAATCGTTGTTTCTGGGGCGAGTCTCGAATCGCGATTTGATACCAAGAATATGTCCAAGAAACCGTGAAAGTGCAAGTTGCGTTCATAGACTCGTCGCTATCGGCGGGCTAAATTGGGCCGGAAAATTTGGGCCTTGGGGCTTTTTGACTAATCGATGACATTTGCGTCCCCCCCCATATTGTGGGGTGGTGGCCATCCCTGTCCGACATTGCAACGAACGAGACCATTGATGCTTCCTCTACGTAATAAGCAACGGAAACGACTTCGCCGGCACCAAAAGCAGGTGCACCCTAGACGAACGGCAACCTATCTCAGCAACAAAGCTGCCTATTTCGAACCGTTGGAAGACCGGCGGATGTTGGCGTCCAACTGGCAAAATATCGCGATGCCGGAGGACGTAAACAACAGCGGCGGGCAGTATGCAGTGACTCCACTTGATGCACTATTAGTCGTCAATGAGTTGGACACGCATACCTATTCCGATGCCAACAGTGGCATGCTACCCGCGAACATGCCGCATGACGCCCCACGCCTTGACGTTACCGGGGACGGGATGGTAACCCCGCTGGACATGCTGCACGTGGTGGATTACCTCGACGGACTCGCCTCGGCCGCGGCAGCGACAGCAGCACCGGCGGTGCCACTTGCAATTGCCTCCGATCCCGAGCCAGTAGTTGTCGCTGCCAGCACTGTGCTACCACAGGCGAACTTGCAATCGCGTGCCGAAACTCGTGTGAATATGGAGACTTCGGCAGCGCAGGGCTATCCCGAGGTCTCTGTGCACAATAATGGTTTCGTTGTAGTTTGGGCAAGTGTGAACCAAGACAGTTCTAGTTGGGGAATCATAGCGCAACGTTTCGACGCCACTGGCGAGCGCATCGGACAGGAATCCGTCGTCAACTCCAAACGCCGATTCTCGCAGTTCATGCCAACAGTGGCGGCGTTTCCTAACGGCAGTTTCGTCGTAGCGTGGCAAGATGAGGTTAAAGACGGCAGCGGCTGGGGGATTTTTTCGCAGATCTTCGATAGCGAAGGGAACCCCGTTGGCACCGAATTCCAAGTTAACGAAACGACCACCGGCACACAGATGCATGTAAAGGTCGCGGCCTTAGACGATGGCAGCATCGCGTATGCTTGGGAGGGATTGGGGCGCGGTGATGCCGCGCATCGTGACGGTTACGGAGTTTACACACGGCTGTTTGACGGTACAGGTGCACCGCTTTCCAAGGAAACTCGCGTCAACGAACGGGACACAGGTCACCAGGAGTTGCCAGGCATCGCAAGCCGTCCGGGCGGCGGCTATGTTGTCACCTGGAATGGCTACGGAAGTTCCGATGTGGATGGCATCTATCTCAGGCCATTTGGGTCAGAAGGGCAACCCACCGGTGGCGAAATCCTCGTAAACCAGGAATTTAAGCGCGGACCGCAATGGCAGTCGGATGTCGACGTTGCGGAAGACGGTCGGGTAGTTGTCGCCTGGACCTCCGCCGGGCATGACGCAAGTGGGTGGGGTGTATTCGCCCAACAGTTTAACGCTGACCTAACTCCACTCGGCGGTGAGAGGTGGGTGATGAGCGAGAGCCACGGTACGCAGTGGCGCCCAAGTGTCGCCTACCTTGGTGATGGCGGCTTCGTCGTCGGCTGGGATGGTCGCGGACAAAACGACGAAGTGGGCGTTCATATGCGCCATTTTGACGCGGAATCGGTACCGCTAGATCGGGAGCGGCTACTATCGACGACAACGCGTGGCTTTCAGGAGCTCGTCTCCATTGATGCGGCACTAACCGGCTTTGTTGCCGTTTGGCATGGTTATGGGCCAGGGGACCCATATGGAGTTTACTCGCGGATTGTAGAGGTTACACCTGCCAACCAACCTCCAGTGGGAGAAATTGCCGACGTAACAATTGATGAACAGACTTCGTGGACGTTTACGCCAAACATTACTGATCCCGATGGGGATACCATCACGTTCGCGATCGATACCGCTTCGCAGGCCGCGGGACTGACGATCAATTCCACTACGGGTGAAATCGTTTGGACACCCAGCGAAGCTCAAGGTCCAGGAGTGTTTGATGTCACATTAACCGCAACCGACATGTCCCAACAGCGGTCGGATTTTCCGTTCACTGTAACGGTTCGCGAGGTAAATCTCGCACCAACACTAACGCCGCCGCCGACACTCCAAGACGGCGTTGAAAGTATCGACGCAAATGAGATTTTTTCAGCGCAGTTTAGTGCCACCGATCCTGATCTTCCTGCCAATCAGCTCGCGTTCTCACTTTCCGGAGATACACACGGAGCAACGATCAATTCAACAACGGGCGAGTTTACCTGGAATCCAAACGGAGAGTCGGGCTCTTTCGCCTTCACCGTTGTTGTTACGGATAACGGGTCACCTCCTTTAGCCGATTCGTTTGGCTTGTCGCTAGACACTAACGGTGCTCCGACGATCGCGGTTATCGGCGATGTGACGATCGATGAGCAAACGGAATGGCGGTTTGATGTCAATGCATCGGATCCAGACGGTGACACACTTACCTATGCCTTGGACGCAACGACGCGGCCAGCCGGTATGACGATCAACGCGACGACTGGCGAAATCGTTTGGACGCCAACAGAGGCCCAAGGCCCAGGTAGCTACTCGACCGTTGTCACGGTGACGGATTCAACACAACGGAGTGCCTCTCAAACGTTTTCAGTTATTGTCCGCGAGGTAAACCGTCCTCCGTCCTTGATTATACCGGCGGAGTTGCAAGACGGTGTTGCGAGTCTGGATGGTACGAGCTTCAGCGCGCAGTTCTCAGCCAGTGACCCCGACCTTCCAACCAATCAACTTACCTATGTAATCGTCGGTGACGCTCACGGAGCGGCAATTGATAGCAACTCGGGCGAATTCTTGTGGTCGCCTAACGGGCAAACTGGGGAGACGCAATTTGAGGTATCCGTTCGTGACAACGGAACACCGGTACTCGATGATTCCTTCACCTTTACGATTAACATCAATCAGTCACCAACCGTGACAGCGATAAGCGATCAAACGATTCCCGAAGAACAAGCAGTAACGATCCAGGTGTCGGCAACGGATGCCGAGGGGGACGTCCTTACCTATGCCTTGGACAGCAATTCACTTGCAGCTGGGCTAGCGATCGACCCTGGTACCGGGGAGATCAGCTGGACCCCCACTGAAGCGGACGGGCCCGGTACATTTCCCATCGAAGTAACGGTTTCCGACGGGAAGGGCGGTTCAACAGCGGAGAGCTTTACGATCAGCGTAAGTGAGGTGAACAAGGCACCTTCGCTCATGGTGCCCCCAGAACTGAATTTGTCCTCCGTATCCGTCGACGCAGGGACGGCTTTCTCAACAACGTTTGGATCGAGCGATCCAGATTTTCCGCTGAACAGTAGGACGTATCGTTTGGTTGGCGATGATCATGGTGCCACGCTTGACACATCGACCGGTGCATTTTCGTGGTCACCGTCGAGTACCGAGCCGTCGGCGGTATTCACGATCGCTGTGTTCGATGACGGGGAACCGTCGTTAGAGAGCGAGCAGTTTACGTTTACTGTTGGGACGAGTTGCCCGTTTTCGGATAATCTTAGTGGGTGGAGCGTGTCGGAATTTGGCGGTACGGAAACTCCAGGAACAGTATTTGCCGAGAGTTGCTTTGCGACGATGGTAGAAGGGGATTCCTTTGCTGTCGAATTGTCGCAAGACTTTGTTGTCAATGAGCCAACGGTCGTTCGGTTTGTTTACGATAACCTGGCTTTTGACGCAAGTTCAACAAATGAATTCATCAATGACGCTTTCGAGGTTGCGATTGTCGATAGTTCGGGTAGGTCGTTAGTCACGCCGTACTTAGAGGGTCGCGATGCGTTTTTCAATATCACGGAAGAGCTATTGCCAGCGACTGGACCAGGTGTGATTGTCGAAGGTCAAGAGGTGTCAGTCGTTTTGAGTGGTGTACCTGCTGGAACGGATGCAAGAGTAATCTTTCGACTCGTAAACGACGATGACGACGAGCAATCAACGGTGACGATCACGGAGTTCGGGATAAGTAACCGTAGTTTGCCAGTGCTTAGTCCGTCAAGTTTTGAGAATCCGGGAGTAGTTGGAACCTCATCATCCGAAATCGTGCTGTTTCAAGTTGGAAGTTCGTCGAGCACGTCGATACTTCCCGCATTGACTGGACGAGGTTTCTCCACTGAAGCGGTATCGTCGGACGCAGTGGTAATAGGTTCGAATCTAGTACAAAATGGAGGCTTCGAAGATGGGCTTTCGAACATTTTTTCAGATTATGACCACACACCAACAGGAAATGATCACGAAGGTGGGTACTGGATCACGCCGTACGACCCGGGCGGGGCATGGGGACCTCCGCGAAGCGAAACAAATACTGGGCGTCTAAACGCGAATGGCGACAACTCGCTTTCTGCAGGTGTACGAAGGGTTTGGTTCCAATCCGTCCCAGTTGAGGCGGGCAAGTACTACCAGTTCTCCGCATGGGCTTGGGCCACCCACGCTCAGGAGGATGGCTACCAGCTCAAGTTTTCCATTGACGGACTCCAGATCGGCGACGTTATGTTGGCCACTGAAGTCCAAGTGTGGGAGTCGTTTAACGCCACTTACGTCGCAGATCGAACTGGAGTTGTCGAAATAAGTATCGTAAACGTCAGTGGACGCACGTTCCCAAATGACTTCATGTTGGACGACATATCGTTGTATGAAGTTGTAGCAGGGACAACGGAGCTTCCACTCATTGCGGTGTCAGCGACTTCACCGGCAGTTGCGGTCGGAGAAACGGTCCTACTCACCGGAAGGGCACTAGGCGGCCGCCGGCGACTGGAGGGGTCTACGAGTGAATTCTCTGATGCGCGAAAGAGAATCTCTTTCGTTTCGATGAATGGACGGCCCGTGGATGTGCTTGACGCCGCCGGACACTTCTTTGCGAGCGTAGAGATCCAACCGGGACAGAATGTTTTTGAGTTCGAAGCGTTTGACGAAGATGGGGTGAGCGCACGGACGGCTATAGAAATTACGGGAGAAACGCTGGACCTAGCCATAGATTTTGCCAACTATGCCGATATCTCGGATAGCTTTCAGGGCGTCTACGGGCGTACGTCATTCGTCGCCGCACGGAACTTGTTGTACGTTGACCTTGCAACGCGAAACAATGGTCGCTTTGAAACGAATGTTCCGCTTCTTGTCGGTGTCAAAGGTATCTCCGACGCATCGGTGCAAACGCTAGGGATCGACGGCGTAACACCAGATGGTATTCCGTTCTATGATTTCACTGAATATGTTTCAGGCGGAACGTTGGCACCAGAGGAGGAGACCGCTTCACCCACGATTGCTTTTCTGGTACCGGAAAAAAAGCGATTCGACTACGAGCTTGTATTCTATGGGAAGCTCAACGAGGCACCGGTCATTACATCACTTCCAAAAATCGAGGCACTTGTTGGTCATCCCTACTTGTATGATGTCGATGCGAGTGATGCCGATGATAATGCTCTCGTTTATCGCTTGACCAGTCATCCTGACGGAATGGAGATTGATTCCGATGCCGGTATTATCTCGTGGGCGCCGCTGGCAACTGACGTAGGAAACCACGAAGTCACGGTCGTTGCCGACGATCAGCGAGGCGGGAAGGCATCGCAGACGTTTGCCCTGTCGGTTCATCTTCCTCCTCCGAATCGCCCGCCTGTCATCACTAGTGTACCAATTGGCATCGCTAGTATCGGCGGGGATTCAAACGCTGAATTGAAGCAGATCGATTTGTCAACATGGAGTCAGGTTCAATACAACCTATTCGAGCAGGGAAACGCCAACTGGGTGATTGAGGCTGGAAGCACTGTCGTTCGCCAAGTTCTAAACGCGGATGCCTCGATATACCTGAGCGATTTCGATGTAGCCAATAGTCGGATTGAAGGTACTTGGGTGGTTGAGGATGGGAGTGATGATGACTACATGGGCTTCGTATTTGGATACCAGGATAATGAACACTATTATTTGTTAGATTGGAAAGCCGTAGGTCAAGGTGACGGCGTGCTCGGGTTTGCAGACGCAGGACTAAGCGTCAAGGTCATATCTGCGGATTCCACGTTGACTGGGTTTGATTTGTGGCCGACTGTAGATAACGATCGCGTGGGACTCTTATTTCATGATGCAACGGTTGGTTGGAAACCAAACACGGAATACCGATTTGCGCTAGATTATCGTCCTGGGAGCATTGCTATTTCGGTTTACGAAGGCGATGTGCTGGTGCGTGAACCAATTACCGTCAACGATGATACGTACGTGTCTGGCCAATTCGGTTTCTACAACTATTCGCAGGGAGGAGTTGTATACCGTGGTTTCACGCGGCAAGAACTTGACGACCCAAACTACATCTATGACGTCGATGCGTTCGATATTGATGACGATGCACTGAGCTACAGCACTTTGCAGAGTCCAGGAGGTATGAGGATTGATGCGGCGACCGGAGTGGTATCGTGGAGCCCAACCTACGATCAAATCGGCGAACACACCGTTGAAGTTGAGGTTGACGACGGACACGGTGGAATAGCAATCCAAAGATACACAGTCGCCGTTAAGGCGTTTGACCCCGATACCCACCAACCGGTTCTGCCTCCAACCGAAGCAGCGGAGTTCAACGTCGAATGCCAAGCACCCTCCGTTTCCGATGACGGCAACGCGCCACCGACATTCTCGTCAGCGAAGCCAATCGGAAACATCATACCGGGTGATCCGTTCGCATTCACGCTAACGGCAGCCGACTCGGACGGTGACACGCTCTGCTACCAGATGTTGCTCGGTCCCTCGTCCGTACGTCTTCATCCAACGACAGGCGAACTTACTTGGACGAGCACAAACGACGATGTCGGGCCACACAACGTCATCGTGCAGGTGTCGGACCAAAGAGGCGGGACAGACATACAAGATTTCGAGCTAAATGTGGTCGACCGGAATACGGCGCCGTATTTCACAACGACGCCGACACCTATTGTCCCGGTAGGTGTGCGACACAGCTATAAGGTTCGTGTTCAAGAGCGGGATGTGCATCTGACCGAGGGCAGCGAGCCAGCCGGTGTTGTCTGGACCGTACCAAGTCAAATGCCATCCGGAGTTTCGTGGGACGAGAACAATACCACACTAAGTTGGTTGCCCGGCGTTCCCGGTTCGATTTCTGTGCCAATCACGGTAACGGATGGTGGCGGGGCCTCTGCCACACAAGTCGTAAACATAACGGCAGAGGACGGACGATCAAACACGCCCCCAGTTTTTAGATCAGTTCCCAATCCTGTGGCACAATTGGGGGCCGCCTATTCCCACCAGTTCAATATTGAAAACCTAGAGGGTGACGCCCTAGCATTTTCGTTGTCGGGCGGGCCAGTGGGGATGACGATCGACGAGCTAGGTCGGATCCGGTGGACGCCGGAAACGCTTGGTTCATACTCCGTGACTGTCAGCATGACCGACCGAGTAAACGCAACGGTTCGCATGACATTCCCCGTTGAAGTAGTTAGTGAGAGACCAAACACCGCGCCGCAAATCATCTCGAATCCGATTACGCACGCTTTGCTGGTAATAGACTCAGCCGCGGAAAAACCGGTTTACTCCTACGATCTTCGTGCTACGGATAGCGATGGTGATGTATTAACGTGGTCGCTGGCAGTCGCGCCAGTGGGCATGTCGATCCACCCGGACCTGGGCACGATCCGGTGGATCCCAACTTTCGAGCAGCTAGGGCTTAACGAGGTAACCGTCCGTGTGTCAGACTCGCGTGGCGCGACCGCGTTGCAACGGTATGTTGTGGATGTGAATTGTGTCAACTTACCACCCAACATATTGTCAATCCCGCCCACGCAGGCGTTCGTTGGGCAAACATATTATTACCCGGTTCGTACCGTTGATCCGGAAGGGGATGGGCTGGTATTCACCACAAGCGGCGGATCCGTTCCCATCGATTCTCAATCTGGTCTCATTGCTTGGACGCCAGACACTGCGGGGCCCCAAAGCGTTACGATCCAGGTTTCCGACGGCGCGAACATCGTTGAACAATCCTACAACATCCTCGTACTCGACCCGCTTCCTGGTTCGCTCAATCGTCCCCCCGAAATCACCTCCTCCCCGGTTTTTAGCGCGGAGGTCGGAACCGAATACCAGTATACCGTGGAGGCGATCGATCCAGATGGTGACGAACTAACTTACTCGTTTGCAGTCGATGGTAGTAGCAATCCAATTCGGCCTGCCGACATGGCATTTGATGGAAACACTATCCGCTGGACGCCAGGTGCCGTTGCCGAAAATGTCCGTGTGGCCATCCTGGTTACAGATACAAGTGGAGCGGTGGCGTCCCAAGGTTTTTCCATAACCGTGGCACAGAATCTCCCACCAACGACCGAGTCCACGCCAAAGTTGACCGTGACAGCCGGAGCTCGCTACCGTTACACGGTCCAAGCGAGTGACGATCGCGACCCGGCAACGGCCTTGTTCTATCGGCTGGACGCGGCCCCAGACGGGATGGAGGTCGACCGCTTTGGCCGCATCATCTGGGATGTTCCTGATGATTACGTCGGCAGTGAGACTCAACGTGACACGGAAACGATTCGGTTGGTTGTCTCCGACACTCAAGGTGCTGAAGCGGTGCCGCAAGAGTGGATAGTATCGGTTAAACAAGATGACGAAGCCCCAGTCGTCGAGCTACAAACTTCGGCAAACGCTCGGCTGCTGCATGATGGTGATGCTGTAAACGTGGGCAAGGACATTGTCGTAACGGTTTTCGCTGTCGATGATGTAGGTGTAGCGAGCAGGAGCCTAACAGTGAACGGTACGCCGGTTCCTCTCGATGGCCGGAATTCCGTCGTGTTGTCATATTCCGAACCGCAGACAATAACTCTCGCGGCAAGTGCAGTGGATCGAGCGGGGAACGTTAGTGAAACCGTCACACGTTCACTTCACATTCAGGTGATTTCCACACCCGGTACCGGCGCACCGAATCTCGATCCGCCGAGTGATCCTGGCCCACATGATCCCGCCGATCAATTGCCGCCAATAGCGGAGATTACGGCCCCGGAATACGGAAAGACAGTCACTAGTTCCACGGAGATAGTGGGTACGGTTTCTGATCCCGAGAACCGATTGTGGTTCTACAACCTGTATCGCGCAAGACTCAGCGACGTCGATATCTCCTTTGTCGACCTGACGAACCCCGCATATGTTCGGATCGCACAAGGCACCGAACCGGTCGAGAACGGGGTGCTTGGTTCGTTTGATCCATCCATGTTGTCGAACGATGCGTATGTCCTCGTCATTTTGGCTTACGATAAGAACGGCCTCGGAACAATATCGCCGCCACACGTTGTAAACGTATCGGGGAACCTAAAAGTCGGAAATTTCCGGCTGGAACTTACCGATCTGTCATTACCACTTGCCGGCATACCGATCACCGTCACCCGAGTCTACGACACATTGGAGGCCGACCGTGAGGGTGACTTCGGATATGGCTGGAGCCTTGGGGTTCAAGATGCTCATATCTTTGAAACCATTCCAGCAGATATGGAGTTTGTCCCGGGGGATACCAAGGTATATTTGACCACGCCAGACGGTCGTCGCGTCGGTTTTACGTATGACGAGGAGCTTCTGCCGATCTACTGCGATCTGGAATGCTATTACGCTGGTGTTCTTGGTGACCGGTTAGTGCGACCATTCTTCAAACCGGATCCGGGCGTGTATGAAACGCTGGAGGTCGATAGGGCTCCGTTTTTCCGAGGTGGGATAACGGACATATTCGGTGCAATCAGTCTTGGTCTAGGCGATGAATCGGTTCGGGTAAATTTCGACCGCTACATCCTAACCACCAAAGATGGCCTCAAATACCAATACCACGAGACCGATGGTTTGGAGTCGATCTCCGATCAGAATGGCAACAAGGTGACATTTACCGAGAACGGAGCAACCCACTCGACCGGCCAGTCGGTCACCTTCGTGCGGGATTGGCGGGGTCGGATCAAGGAGGTGGTAGCTCCCGACAATACCAAGATTCAATACGAGTACAATCTAGCCGGCGATCTGGCGAAAGTCGTAAATCAGGCAAGTCTTCCAACGAGATACGAGTACCGGACCGAGCCTGCCCACTATCTCGACAAGGCATTCGATTACCAGGATCGGCAGGTTATCACCGTCGTCTACGAGCAAAACCCGGATACCCGAGACTACGAGTTCAAGCGAGTAATTGACGCCAACGGCAATCCGATCGACGATCGCGACTTCGATATCGACCAAATGACAGGCGTTATTCGAGATGGGAACGGCAACGAAACATTTCTAAAGTTTGACGAACGCGGCAATATTCTCGAGGAAAGGGATGCCAACAATTACACTACCTACCGTGAGTACGAAGACCCGCTAAATCCAGACTTGGAAACGCGGATCACCGACCGGATGGGCAACGTAACAGAACGCACGTATGACGCTCGCGGCAACGTCCTTACTATCACCGAGATGGGTAGCGTTACCAATCCAGTAAACCCGCCTCAAGTAACCTCCTTTACCTACGATGCGGGTAACCGTGTTACGTCAATCACAAACGCCAAGAAAAGTGTCACCCGCTTCGAATACGACAGTAAGGGCAACTTGGTACGGATAACGAACGCGGAGAATAACAGCTCGTCTTTCAGCTACTATGCCGATGGGCGCCGCGAATCGTTCACTGATTTCAACGGGAACGTCACCCGATTCACGTATAGCGGCACAGCCGATCAGCCCTCTCGCGTTACCTTTGACGACGACACATATCAGGCCTTCGCCTATAACGTTTACGGCCAGGTGACGTTGGAGCAATACTACGAAGCGGACGGCACACTTGTCGAACAGAAACAAACGAAATACGACGAGCTGGGGCGAGTAATTGAAGAGATAATGGGCGCCGACGGCGATCCCAAACAGCCCGCCACGATTGTTCAGAAGTTCTACAACGGCAATCTCCTTGCCTACGAAGTTGTCGTTAACCCGCAGTCGCCGAAAGACGCAAACGGGCGGGTAACCGAGACGGAGGCTCAGCTACGAAGCGCAGCCCTTAGCCCAGTGACAAGCTACCTGTACGACCAAAGCGACCGGATCATCAAACAGACGGATGCTGAAGGAGGTATCGTCGAATTCCGTTACGACGCACAGGGTAACCGCGTTGCCCTGATGGATCCGGTCGGCAACGTCACGACCTGGATCTACGACGAGCTAAATCGGATGACAGAGGAGCGAGACCCACTTTACTGGGCCAACATCCGAACACATGACGCCGCGTTGGCAGCGCTTTCCGACGAAGACTATCTCAACATGATCGCGCCCGTCGATCCTGTCTCGCCGTACAATGCGACCGATACTCGAGACCCACTCTACGACAACCCATCGCAAGCCGATTGCGATACGAATAAAGCCATCGAGCATATTCGACTTACCTGCTATGACGCGGAGGGCAATCAGTCCAAGACCATCGACCGCAATGCCCGCCGCCGCGAGTTTGAATACGACTATGCTGGGCGGTTGTTGGAAGAACGGTGGTACAATGCGCCAAACGATCCCAAACAGCCAAACGCCTTGGTGGAAACGATCACATTCACGTACGATGCGCTAGGCAATATGCTGACCGCCACCGATTCGAACAGTAACTACCTCTATACTTACGATACACTTAACCGACTGCACTCAGTTGATAACAACCCCGACGGTACCCGCGACGTGCCACGAGTGATTCTCACCTACGGCTACGATGCCCAAGGGAACGTGACGCTAACACAGGACGATTCGGGAGTGACTGTCGCATCAACCTACAACGAACGAAACCTCTTAGAGACTCTGAAGTGGTATGACGCCGATGGCAGTGGCGATGTGGATGATGCCCGCGTCGACTTCCAATACAACGCGGCAGGCCGTGAGGCGGGTATTCAGCGTTACTCTGACTTGACTGCCACAACGGCGGTTGGCAGCACGGTCCATACTTATGACTTGGCTGGCCGGTCGGACATCCTCAAGCACTGCAACGCACTGGCATGTTCGGCGGACCTCGGTGATGTCACGACGCTGATTGCTGCTTATGATTACGATTACGATTTCTCTGGCCTGCTGGAGCATGAGGAGCGGTTTCACCAAACGGCGGAATATGCGCAGAGTATTGACTATCGCTATGACCTCACAGGCCAGCTGACGGATGCCATGTTTAGTGGCCAGGATGATGAGCATTATGAGTACGATGCCAACGGGAATCGGGTGTTTTCGCGGGTTGGGGAGGATCAGAGGAGTTACACCACGGACGCTGCAAATCGGCTGAAGGGTGATGGGAAGTATGAGTATCGGTATGATGGGGAAGGAAATTTGACGAAGCGGATTGACTTGAGCACCGGTGAGACGCGGACGTTCAACTATGACCATCGGAATCGATTGGAGCTTGTGGAGGATTGGACAAGTGATCCAGGCGATCCTCGAGATCCAGACTTAGGCGCTCTACGGATGGAGACAGTCGCCATTGACTATGATGTACATGGTCGGAGAGTATTACGAATAGCCGTTGCCGACGATAAACTGGAACGGGAATACTTCGTCTATCAGAATGAGAACGTGTGGGCAGATTATCGCGAGCCAGGGAAAGCCGTCGCCAGATACCTATTTGGCGTCGGGATCGATTCGACCACGGCTCACTTCGACGACACGGGCGGCACGAAATGGTATCTTACTGACCAGTTCTTAAGCATTCGTGACGAAAAAACCGTCAATGGTAGCATTGTCTTGCACCAAGAATTGGGAGCATTTGGCAACAGCTCG
>JAGQPD010000220.1 GCA_020426865.1 Planctomycetales bacterium | reverse complement strand
ATCTTGAAATGGAATTGCGTCTCACAATCGTCGACCAATCCGGCGACCGGCGCGGCGCTTTGTGGATCGGGTGTGCAGGCCACAGGCAAATGCCCTTCACCCGTTAGAAGACCCGACGTCGGATCCAAGCCGACCCAACCGGCGCCCGGCAGATAGACTTCGGCCCATGCGTGCAAGTCGGTGAAATCGTGACTGGTTCCCGATGGCCCGTCGAGTGACGGCACATCGGGTTTTAGCTGGATCAAATAACCTGAGACGAATCTCGCGGCCAGCCCCAATCGGCGAAGAACTTGCACGAGCAACCACGCGGAATCGCGGCACGATCCGGATCGCAGTTGCAACGTCTCGTCGCAGGTTTGCACCCCTGGCTCCATGCGAATCAGATAGCGGATGTCGTGCTGCAATTGGCGGTTGACGTCTACCAGGAAATCAATCGTACGCCGCGCTCTAACGTCGATCCCTGCCAGGTACTCTACCAATGGCGCACCTGACTGATCGTGACGTAAGTATGGCCGTAGGTCATGAGCCAGTTCGCTCTCGTACGCAAAAGGATAATTCGCTGCCGACTCTTCTAGGAAAAAGTCGAACGGGCTAATCACGGTCATTTCCGCTTGCAGCTCGACGATCACTCGAAATGATGAAACTCGCTCGGGAAATACCAGCCGCGCCAGGTAGTTGCCGTACGGATCCTGTTGCCAATTGATGAAGTGCTTTTCGGGGAAGACGCGGCAGGAATAGGCCACGACCGGAGTGCGACAATGGGGAGCCGGTCGAAGTCGTACAAGCTGTGGTCCCAAATGGACCGGCCGGTCGTACTGGTAGGATGTTTCGTGGTGCAGGCCAACGCGTAAAGTCATCGCGGAATTACCTCGTGCTGAACGACCGAGCGCAAGTAGAACGATTATTGAACGTTCTGAACGAAGAAATCCTGGTAGACCGCATCGCCCACCTGGTTCAGCCGCTGTTGAAACGTGTCAATGTATTCGTGGAGTCCAAAATCTATGATGTCCTTAATTCCGGTGTAGTCCATTTCGGTCCTCAATCGGCCCAGTCGCTGTTCCGCCCGATTCATGAATGTTCCGACAGCACTGCCGGTGATTTCACGAATCGATTCGTGAGACCGAATCAAACAGAAGTGGATCGATCGAGGAAAATTACGATTGAGAATCAGAAAATCGGCGACGTTGTTGGGGACAATCTTGCCGTGAGTTCGCCGATACATTTCCAATGCACTGGCAGATTTGAGCAACGCTGACCAGCGAATGACATCAAGCGATGTCCCCACGTCGGACGCATTGGGGAGCAGAATATAGTACTGCACATCGACGATTCGCGAAGTTTTGTCGGCACGCTCAACCAACCGCCCGATGCGAGAAAAATGCCATGCCTCCGTGTGTGACATTGTGTCGTCAGTGACACCTGCCAGCAGATGGGACGCCAGTCGTACGCGATCGCAGAAGTCGTGCAATTGCTCGACGATCGTGCCACTTTCGGCTGCCCGCCGGACCGAATGGTAGAACTTGTTGAGCTCCTCCCACATCGGGGATGTTATCGCCTCGCGAATCGTCCGCGCATTCTCCCTTGCGCGCTCAAAACAAGATAAAATCGAATTCGGGTTCTCGCGGTCGAACGTCAGGAAGCGAACCACGCTGTCGCGACTGGGAGTGTCGTAGCGGTCCGCAAAAAGCTCATGATCGCCCGTGGTATGGATCAGTGGCTCCCATTGTTCGTCCAATCCCTGAGCCGCACCCAACGTCAAGTTGTGGTTGACGTCGATGAACCGAGCCACGTTGTCGGCGCGCTCGATGTAACGACTCATCCAATACACGGAATCGGCAACCCGGCTGAGCATCCGCATTACACTCCCTGAACCTGCGACTGCACCTGCCGCGCCGTGTGCAATGCCGGACGCGGAACTGCGTGGCCGCTCTGCACTACCCAAGTGTCTTTACTGCCGCCCCCCTGCGATGAATTGACTACCATCGACCCTTCGCGCAAGGCGACCCGCGTCAACCCGCCCGGCATGACATAGATGTCCTTACCACACAACACGAAAGGACGCAGGTCGACATGCCGAGGACGCAACTCGTCCCCCACAATCGTGGGGACCGTCGACAAGTCCAACATCGGCTGGGCAATGTAGTTCCGAGGATTCGCCCGTACCGCTTCCGCACATCGCTCGCGCTCCTCAACGGTTGCTTGCGGCCCCATCAAAATCCCGTAACCACCTGACTCGTTCGTCGGCTTCACGACCAATTCATCGAGATGTTCCAATACGTACCGCCGATCTTCCTCGCGACCGCAAAGATACGTGGGTACGTTCGATAGAATGGGCTCCTGGTCCAAGTAATACCTGATAATCTGTGGAACGTACGCGTACACTGCCTTGTCGTCGGCAATGCCCGTTCCCGGCGCATTGGCCAATGTCACCCGCCCGGCACGATACACGTCCATCAGATGGGCGACGCCCAAACACGAATCCTCACGGAAACACTTGGGATCCAGAAAATCGTCGTCGATTCGCCGGTAAATTACGTCCACGCGCTTCAAACCATGCGTTGTCCGCATGTGGACGTATCCGTCGGATACCACCAAATCGGTCCCTTGAACCAGCTCAATTCCCATCTGCTGAGCAAGAAACGCATGTTCGAAATATGCCGAATTGTAGATTCCAGGCGTCAACAATACAGCCGTCGGCCGACTCGCCCCCGCCGGCGCACAATCCAATAGCGTTTCTAGCAAGACCTCCGGGTAGTCGTCGATCGGAGCTACGGACAGGCCCTGAAACACTTGCGAGAATGTTCGCTTCATCACTTCGCGATTTTCCAACACATACGAAACGCCAGACGGACACCGCAAGTTGTCTTCCAAAACGTAGATCTGACCGTCTTGATGGCGGACCAAATCAACGCCAGTGATATGGCACCAAACATTTCGTGGCGGCTTCTGCCCAACGCAGGCCTGACGATAGGGCAATGTGATTTACGCAAATTACCTCGCCGTGCCGTTCGTTCCGGGCGTTGGCGAACTCACCGTCATTTGCGGCG
>JAGQPD010000219.1 GCA_020426865.1 Planctomycetales bacterium | reverse complement strand
CGTGTCGATCGACGACATGGAAGGTGCCGAATGGAATACGGAAGCGGTGGGGCCGACCAAACGCGTACGGGCTACGCAACTGATCCAGCGGCTAAAGAATCGCTTCGCGCCCGGAGGTTTGTTACACTTCGGCCAAGGAAAATGGTATCCCGGCGAATCGTTACCCCGATGGTCGCTCAATTGTATCTGGCGAAAAGACGGCCAGTCCGTATGGTCCGATTCGACGCTGTTCGCCTCACCCGATGTCTCGAACGGTCAGGGCTTTGTCGAGGCCAAGATGTTCGCGTTGGAGCTGGCAGAACGACTGTACGTTTCGACGCAGCATGTGATTCCGGCATTTGAGGACGCGTGGTACTACATGTGGCGCGAGCGGCGATTGCCGGCCAACGTAGATGTGCGCGACTCGCGGCTGGAAGACGCCGAGGAACGGGCACGGATCGCTCGAGTCTTCGAACAGGGGCTCTCGTCGCCGGTCGGCTGTCTATTGCCGTTGCGGCGGAGTGGTTGGGGGAGTGAACGCCATTGGGAGAGCGGTCCGTGGGTGGTGCGATCGGACGAATTGTATCTTGTTCCGGGTGACTCCCCGATGGGGTTTCGACTGCCACTGCAGTCGCTCGTTTGGGAGACCACCGGGACCGCACCGCTGATGTTTCGCATGGACCCAACAATTCGTCGGGACGCATTGCCGTCGTACGATGACATGTTGCAGCGTCAATTGCAATCACGCACAGGAATGGCCGGCATTCCCCGGACGCGATGGGCACAGGTCTTGCAGTATTCCGGGATGCCGACTGACCGATCGGCGAGAATGCAGACACTGGAAACGGCACGAGCAGGTGGGAATGGACGTTGGACGGCGATGGACAAGCCATCTGGCAACGGCCACTATCCCGAGGGGGTGCTACCGATCGAAGACGAAGACGACGCCAGTGGAGTCTTCACCGTTCCGGTCGGTCAGAATCCGTCAATTGTGCGGACGGCGCTGTGTGTCGAGCCGCGTGGTGGTGTCTTGCATGTCTTTATGCCGCCGGTTGAATTGTTGGAGGACTATTTGGATCTCGTGGTGGCAATCGAAGCGACGGCGGCCAACCAATCGCAACGAGTCGTGATAGAAGGGTACTTGCCTCCGGAGGACAGTCGCATCCAACACATCAAGGTGACTCCTGATCCGGGGGTCATTGAAGTGAACGTGCATCCGGCCGCGAACTGGGACGAATTGGTGCAGATCACGACGGGGGTCTACGAAGACGCCCATTATTCGCGACTGGGGACGGAAAAATTTCATCGCGACGGACGTCATACGGGAACGGGGGGTGGCAATCACGTGGTGTTGGGGGGCGCGACGCCCGGCGATAGTCCCTGGTTGCGGCGCCCGGATCTGTTGAAGAGTTTCGTGGCGTATTGGCATAATCATCCGTCGCTGTCCTATCTTTTTAGTTCCACGTTTATTGGGCCGACGAGCCAAGCGCCGCGGGTGGATGAAGGCCGCCGAGACGCGGTCTATGAACTGAAGATTGCTCTGGAACAGATTCCTGACGAGGGGAAAGCACCGCCGTGGCTCGTGGACCGAGTCTTCCGTCATTTGCTGGTGGACGGTACGGGGAACACCCATCGGGCGGAGTTCTGCATCGACAAGCTCTTCTCACCCGATTCGTCGTCGAGACGACTGGGGTTACTCGAGCTGCGCGGATTTGAAATGCCCCCTCATCACCGCATGAGCATGGCTCAGATGCTGCTCATTCGCGCGCTCGTCGTCGCGTTTTGGGAACGCCCCTACGACCAGCCGCTCATGGAGTGGGGGACTTCGTTGCACGACCGCTATTTGCTCCCCTATCCCGTCTGGGCCGATTTCGGGCAGGTGATCGATGATTTGATCGACCGGGGAATCGCCATCGAGCAACGATGGTTCGAGCCGCACTTCGAGTTTCGTTTTCCGTTCATCGGCGCGGTCGAACAACGCGACATGAGGCTTGAGCTGCGGACGGCGATCGAGCCGTGGTACGTGCTTGGCGAGGAGCCAGGGGGAGGGGGAACGGTCCGCTACGTCGATTCCTCGATCGAACGGCTGCAAGTCCGCTTTGATGGCCTAACGAGCCCACGATATCAAGTGACCTGCAACGGTC
>JAGQPD010000218.1 GCA_020426865.1 Planctomycetales bacterium | reverse complement strand
TCAAACTGAACGTCCGCCGTTTCGTCGACACAATTGTCATCCTCGCCCAGGCCATCGCGACAGTGGCCAACGGTGTTCACGTCGTCAACATCGAAATCGTCGTCTTTCCGGACGCTATTCGAAGCGTCGCTGCCGCTTTGCCTGTCGGACGGACGGTTCATGACACCTCTTTTGCCAAGTCGGACAGCAATCGGTGGATTCGCTCGACGGCACGGCGGTACCGCGACTGGACGGCAGCCTCCGTCAATTCCAAGGCGGCGGCAATCTCACGCAATGACATTTGTTCCATGTGCCGTAATACCAAGACTTCGCGATCGGGCGTCGCGAGATCCATCAACGCTTGCCGCACCCGCTGGCATACTTCATGCCGCGCCGCCATCTCGCTGGGGCTGTTTTGTTGGGCAACCAATCGCCTGGCCATTTTGTCCGCCACGGAGTCGACAGCGTTGGCGCCGAGTCGACATTCCTTTGCCACGCTACGCTTGCCAGCGGCCAAGTGCATGCGATGTACTTGTATCACCCGCTGGAGCGCCAATTGTCGTAGCCAGACAAATACCGGAACGTCCAATTCGTCTGAGATGTTGGGCAACCGTCGAGCCGCTTCGGCGATCGTATCCTGTGCTATGTCCGACGGATCGACCCGCGCTGCTACGCGCCGATCAAGTCGCATCTCGATCGCCAGACGTAGCCGCTGTCGATATCGCGCCAACAATGCATCCAGCGCCGCGGCGTGAGGGTCATCGCCGCGGATCCGGCCGAGAAGTTCTCGAGTGCTAAGATCGTCATGTGTCATTGCGAACCAGTCGCGGTAATCGCCAAAGGACGCGATTTCTGCTAAGACCGTACTGTTATTACTGTCGAGAACTCGCCAAGTCGGTCAGGTTTTCCGAAGAATTTCCGAAATCGGTTCCAGCATCGCCGAATGGCATGCAGCATACCTTGCCAGTCTGGGATCCTAATGTGAAATGGCAGCTGAAATACCGCGCCAACCGGTCATGCACCTTCTGTCAAATGAACTTCCGAGCGAAATATATGCAAAACTCGACTTGTGGATGACGCTATTTTGCGGTGGAAGTCGGCGCGGAGTCAAGAAGATTCCGGAAGGGAGTATTCCGCCAGCAGCGTTGGAGACCATACACTATCGATTGGCCGGCGGCTCTTACGTTACTTTTGCGGTCAGCGGGAGGAATCGATGTCCGAAGAACGAATCTATCGCAACGAAGCGTGTCCTTGCGGAAGTGGACGTAAGTTCAAAAAGTGCTGCTACAATCGGCAAGGGAAGATTTCGCCATTGGATCGCGCCATGGCGATTGATTGCCTTGAGCAGTATGTCGAACACTGTGATGAGCGGGCCGACGCGCTTACGCTCTTTCGTGCGGGCCTCGACGTTGATGCTCCCGCGATGAAAGGCGATTTCCAGCAGGCAAGTGACCAGGCATTCCTATTATGGTTCGCGTTCGACTATCTACTCACCGACGGCTGTTTCGTGGTCGATCACGCGTTAGCGGCCAATCCACTCGCATCACCGGGCGAACGATTGTACCTGGAACAGATGAAGCAAACGGCGATCGCGCCCTACGAAGTGCTGTCAATTCGCCCAGGCCATTCTGTTACTATGCGTCAAGTGTGCGGGCATCGAGAAATCGAAGTCCGTGAGAAAACGGCGTCACACACATTGAAACGCTGGGACCTACTTGCGGTTCGCGTAAACCCGGTGGGCCCCACAGGCGGACCGGAAATGGAAATGGGAGTGTTGTGGCTGCCTCAAACAATGCGAGAACATGTCACGACATTGGTCCAGGATAATCTCCAGGGACACCCGGAAGGGCCAGAAAGTATTATGGTGCTCAAAGCTCTGGGTGCCAGCCTCCACCAGCTTTGGCTGCGTTCGATTGTTGACCCGCAGGTACCACAAATCAGAACTGCTGATTCTCAACCAATGGTGTGGACCACGTTGTGGTTCGAGGTCCATGACCCGGCGAGAGTCGAGGAAATGCTAAACGCTTGCCGGAGCCTGGAGGCCGGGAGCAACTACTGGAATTGGATCGTCGACGGAACCATGCTTGGCACGATCGAACTGCTTGGCCCACAACTGACATTCGACATACCAACGCAATCCCAAGCGGACAATGGAAGACGATTCCTTGAAGGTATTGCTGGCGACTTGATTACCCACACGAGGAACGAGATCACGGATGTAACCGAGGAACTTAGGAGAAGGATTCGCAACGGCGAGCTGCCCGAGGCTCATCCTGATTCGATGCAAGAGGTCCCCGCAAAGGTCCAGGATGAATTGACTCAGGAGTACTTCTCGAAATACTACCTCGAATGGCTCGACGACTCCATCCCCGCTCTTGACAACAAATCGCCGCGGTATGCAGCGAAATCGACACGGCTTTGTGCTCGATTGATTGACCTGCTCAAGGACATGGAGAATATGTACCTACGGGCACTCACGCAGGGCGATCCGGCGTTTGACCCCACGTGGATGTGGGATGAATTGGGACTATCCGACCACCA